>JAKLIC010000080.1 GCA_022709825.1 Bacteroidota bacterium
CCAGTGTGTCTGTAAACCTTGAAGATAATATTTGTGTTTTTTATCAGTATAGGAATAAGACTGAATTCCGCTACTTCCGCTACTGAAATTTTTTTGTAGTGAAGTTACATCATATTTATCCGAAACTAAATTTTCTTTTTGTTCCCTAAGTATTTCTTTTGTTAATATAGGAAAATTGGATAAGCTTAATTTAGTAGTGCTATCTTTTGAATTAAAATAATTATTATAAAACGGAACTGTTTTAGAGGCATGCAATAACATTTTATTTAAATTTATTTTTTGAATTTTTTCTAGTTCTGTCTCAGACATGCTATCAAATCGATTCCAATCTTTTAAGGATTTTAAGTACTTTGCATTAAGTAATTTATCTCCTAATGTTACAATTGTTTCAATCAATAAATTTTTAAACAAAATCATTTATAATTTAATTATTTTCTACAGTAGAATTAATTCTCAAAAATAATAAAACCTTTAACCGAAAGCTATATTCTCACACTTTTTTTGCAATATCGTTTTAACTTCTATTTAAATCACCTTATTTTTGCACTACTAACAACAACACAACATGACAATTTTATTACTTGGTTCCGGCGGAAGAGAACATGCTTTAGCTTGGAAAATGCTTCAAAGTTCAAAATGCACTAAACTTTTTGTGGCTCCTGGAAACGCAGGAACTGCCACAATCGCCTCAAATGTTTCAATTAATCCAACCGATTTTGACGCAATTAAGAATTTTGTATTGCAAGAAAAAGTAGAAATGGTTGTCGTTGGGCCTGAAGATCCATTGGTTTTAGGAATTTATGATTTCTTTAAAAATGATGATAAATTGTGTACAATTCCGGTTATAGGACCATCAAAAGAGGGGGCAAAACTAGAAGGAAGTAAAGAATATGCTAAAGAATTTTTAATTAAACATAAAATTCCAACTGCTGCTTATGATAGTTTTACTGCCAAAACAGTTGAAAATGGATGTAAGTTTCTTGAAACACTTTCTCCTCCTTACGTTTTAAAAGCTGACGGTTTAGCCGCAGGAAAAGGGGTTGTAATTCTGAACGATTTAGCTGCGGCTAAAAAAGAATTGAGAGATATGCTCGTTCATCAAAAATTTGGAAAAGCCAGTTCAAAAGTGGTAATTGAAGAATTTCTGGATGGTATTGAATTGAGTTGTTTTGTATTAACCGATGGTAAAAACTATAAAATTCTTCCGACTGCTAAAGATTATAAACGAATTGGCGAAGGAGATACCGGCTTGAATACCGGAGGAATGGGAGCTGTTTCACCGGTTCCTTTTGCAGATGAAATCTTAATGGAAAAAATCGAGACAAGAATTGTTAAACCAACTATTGAAGGTCTTCAAAAAGATGGAATTGAATATAAAGGATTTGTTTTTATTGGCTTAATAAACGTAAAAGGAGAGCCAATAGTCATTGAATATAATGTTAGAATGGGTGATCCGGAGACAGAAGTTGTGATTCCTCGGATTAAATCGGATTTGGTTGAGTTGTTTTTAGTGGTTGCCAATGAAAAATTAAATGAAATTATTTTAGAAATTGATCAAAGAAGTGCCACAACAATTATGGTTGTTTCTGGAGGATATCCGGAAGAATTTGAAAAAGGCAAAATAATTTCCGGTATTTCAGCAGTGAAAGATTCTATTGTTTTTCATGCCGGGACAAAATTTGAAAATGACACAGTAGTTTCTAATGGTGGTAGAGTACTAACGGTTACCTCTTATGGGAATGATTTTCAAGAGGCCATAAAAAAATCTTACCAAAACATAGAAAAGCTACATTTTGATAAGATGTATTATAGAAAAGATATCGGTTTCGACTTACTTTAAAAAAGAGTGAGCCGTTGTATCTTGATTTTCTTCGTTGTTAGCTTTATGTTGTTTCAATTGTAAAGTCCAATAAACAAGTGAAACAAAACAAACAAGCATGAATATGAAATTAAGCGTATTGGCACCCCACCAGCTTGATAATTCTAAACTTCTGAAAAAATCAAAAGGAATGAATAAAAAGTCTACAAATAAGGTTTGAATTCCTTCGAAAAATGCTTTCATGGTATAAAGTATTATATTTACAATCGCAAAAGTATAAAATATCCTTATGATAGCAAGTGTTTTTAGTAAATCAAGACCATTTAATTATATTTTAATTACTAGTTTGTTGGTTTTTTGCTATTTCATTTATCAAATCAAGCATGTAATTAGTACGGAAGATTCATCTTTGACGCTTTTTGATGTGATTCAAAAAGGCACGGTTTTACTTTTGGTAACCGCCTCATTATTCATTACAAATTTCATTACAAAGCGAAATGGATTGAGCAAAGACAATAGTTATTCTTTTTTATTTTACTTTGCTTTCTTACTATTCATTCCTTCAGTTTTCAACAAAATAAATTTAATTCTGGCCTCTTTTTTTATTTTATTGGCATTACGTAGATTAATTTCTATGAAATCGTTAATTACGCCTAAAGAAAAAATATTTGATGCCTCATTATGGATATTTATAGCGACACTTTTTCATTTTTGGAGTATTTTATTTATTGTAATTGTTTTTGCCTCTATTATTTTTCACGTTTCCAGTGATTATAGAAATTGGATTTTACCTTTTATTGCTTTTTTTACTGTAGGAGTGATATTTTTATTTTTTTCGTTACTAATAGATAAAGAATGGATAAGTATTGTTTGGAAACAAATAGATCTAAACTTTGATTTTCATTATTTTAGTAATTCTGTAGAAAATCTGGCTTTGACACTTTTTATTATTTTTTCAGTATTTTTTCTATTCGCGATGCTACTTACTCTGTCGAGAAGACCTTTAATTTTACATGCATCTTATAAAAAAATAATTTTCAGCTTATTAATCAGCTTGTTAATTTATGTTTTTTCACCCGTAAAAAGTAATGATTTGCTTATTTTCAGCATTTTACCTCTTTCCATTTTAGCTACAGCCTATCTTGAATTTATCAGAGATTCAATGTTAAAGGAAATTATTACAAGTAGCATTGTAATCACGGGGTTATTAATGTTTATGTTTCAATTATAATTTAACACCATAGGCTAAATCACCGGCATCGCCTAAACCAGGCACGATATAGTTTTTTTCATTTAATTTATCATCTAAAGCAGCTACCCATAAATGGCAATTAGAAGGGAGATTTTTTTCTAGATAAGCAATTCCTTCTGGTGCAGCAATCACTACCGCAATATGAATTTCTTTTGGATTTTGATCTAAATGTAGTTTGTTTAAAACCGCAACAATTGATTGCCCGGTGGCTAACATAGGGTCAATTAAAATCAAGGTTTTATTTTCAAACGATGGAGCAGCTTGGTATTCCACCAAAATGTCAAAATAATCATCGTTGTTTGGATGGTGGCGATAGGCTGATACAAATCCGTTTTCAGCATTGTCAAAAATATTCATGAAACCGGTGTGCAACGCCAAACCGGCCCTTAAAATGGAACATAAAACAACATGATCCTCCAAAGCTGTTGTTTTTTTAATGCCAAGCGGAGTTTGTACTTCAATGTTTTTGTAAGGCAGTATTTTGCTCAATTCATATGCCATGATTTCACCGATGCGTTCGATATTTTTACGAAATCGCATACTGTCTTTTTGTACTGTAACATCGCGAATCTGTGCCAAAAAATGATTGAGAATACTGTTTTGTTCGGAGATATAATGAAGATGCATAAACCTTTTGAATTGGAATTAGTTTGATAAAGGTATAAAAAGTATATTTGTATTTTAAAATTAATAGGTATGTTTTCACAAATAGCATTTTCTGTTTTCGAACAAAGTATTGTTGATTATCACATTCATAACAATGTAGATCAACCGATTAACAACCCGTATGCGAAAGATAAAATTGAGCATTTATTGTATGCAAAAAATTGGGTAGACACTGTTCAATGGCATTATGAAGACATTATTCGTGATCCACAAATTAATCCGGTGGCAGCTTTGGTTTTAAAAAGAAAAATTGATGCATCAAATCAGGTTCGTACTGATATGGTAGAATATATTGATAGTTATTTTCTTCAAAAATACAGCGGTGTTTCTGTCAAAGCAGATGCAAAAATCAATACCGAAAGTCCGGCATGGGCATTTGACCGCCTTTCTATTTTGGCTTTAAAAATTTATCACATGAATGAGGAAGCTACTCGAGTAGAAGCTTCGGCTGAACATAGAGCAAAATGTCAAGAGAAATTAAATGTATTATTAGAACAAAAAAGTGATATGTTTTCATCCATAGACCAATTACTGAAAGATATTGAAAGTGGTGATAAATTCATGAAAGTCTACAAGCAAATGAAAATGTACAATGATGAAGAATTGAATCCTGTTTTGTATCAGAATAAAAAGTAAATTATTTTTGAACCATTAAGGAATTAAGAAAAATTAAGCATCAAATCTTAATGGTTTTTAATTTAAAAAAAATCATTAATTGTCTCAAAAACCAAAACATATCGTCGTTATCCGTCTTTCCGCCATGGGCGATGTCGCTATGACGGTCCCGGTTATAAGAGCATTTGTAAAACAATATCCTGACGTTAAACTTACCATTGTTTCCCGACCTTTTTTTAAACCTTTTTTTGAGGGTATTCCGAATGTTGATTTTTTTTCTGTCGATGTAAAAAAGCGACACAAAGGTTTTTTAGGTTTACTCAAATTATATTCCGATTTAAAAAAATTAAATATTGATGCAGTTGCTGATTTGCATAATGTTCTTCGTTCAAAAGTAGTTCGGACATTTTTTGCGGTCAGTGGGAAGAAAGTAGCTTTTACGGATAAAGGAAGAGCTGAAAAAAAGGCTTTAACCAGTCTCACAAATAAAGTTTTCAAACCTTTACAACCGATGGTGGAACGCCATGAAATTACTTTTTCAGAACTTGGTTTTCCTTTAGATTTAAAGAGGCCGGAATTTCCTCCAAAGGCTTCATTATCGAATAAAATTTCATCAATTACTGGCGATACTCCATCTTCAATTGGAATAAGATGGATTGGAATCGCACCGTTTGCTCAATACGACAGCAAAGTCTATCCTTCGGATTTAATGCAAAAAGTGATTGATGTATTAGCCGAAAATAAGTCAAATAAAATTTTACTTTTTGGAGGAGGTAGCAAAGAAATTGAGCAATTAAATCGATTGCAAAACAATCATTACAATGTAATTGTTGTTGCGGGTAAACTAAACTTTCAAGAAGAATTAAAGTTGATTTCTAATTTAAATGTGATGCTTTCCATGGATAGCGGGAATGCCCATATTGCCGCAATGTTGGGCGTAAAAGTTATCACACTTTGGGGAGCCACACATCCGTTTGCAGGTTTTTCACCGTTTAATCAACCTTTAGAAAATTGTATTACAGCAGATAGAGAAAAGTTTCCGTTAATTCCAACTTCTATTTATGGCAATAAAAAAGTCGCGGATTATGAAGACGTGATGAGAAGTATAGAACCGGAAAAAATAATTAGTAAAGTAAATAATTTACTTTAGAGGCAGTTCGTTACACATCATCATAATCTACAAAAATCTCACTCGAAGTTGGATAAGCCTGACAGGTTAAAATCAATCCTTCGGCAATTTCTTTGTCAGTTAAAATAGTGTTCTTTTTCATCTCTGCAGTTCCTTTTGTTATGCGGGCTAAACAACTACTACAAATACCCCCTTGACAGGAATAAGGAGCATCTAAACCTTGTTTTAAAGCTGCTTCTAATACGTTTTGTTTTTGTGACATTTCGAAAGAAGTCTCCTCGTCATCCAGTAAAATGGTAATTTTAGTGTGACCTTCTAACGATTTACTGATTTCATTCTCTGAAGAAGAAGCGGAAAATAATTCGAATTTAATATCTTTTTCTTTGATATTATTTTCTTTTAAAACACTAGTCACAAGGTTTATCATTTCTTCAGGCCCACATAAATAGAATTTATCAAAATCTTTTTCTTTGTGTTTGTTTTTCAAAACAAAATTTACAGCTGATTTATCTATTCTTCCAAATAATTGGTCATCTATCTTTTGTTGACTAAACACATAATGAACAAAAAAACGGCCTACATATTTTTGTTGTAATTCATGAAGTTGATTATAAAATATAGTATCCGGGATACTTTTATTTCCATATACCAATATAAATGTGCTATTTGGCTCTTTTTCTAATACGGTTTGAAGGATTGACATTACCGGTGTAATTCCACTTCCGGCCACAAAAGCAGCATAATTTTTTTGTTTGGAAGCATCGGGTTCAAAAGTAAATTTTCCTTCAGGAGTGCCTACTTCCAAAACTTTACCAATCGTTAATTGATCATTAGCGAATTTTGAAAAATAACCATTTTTAACGGCTTTAACTGCAATACGCAAATCACCACTTTCCGGAGAAGAGCATAAAGAATAAGCACGTCTAATCTCAATTCCGTCTAACGTAAGTTTTAAATTAATGTATTGCCCCGCTACAAATTGGTAGTTTTCTTGAATTTCAGTAGGAACATGAAAAAGGATGGAAACAGCTTCCGGTGTTTCGCGTTTAATTTCTTTAACAGATAATTTAAAAAAAGTTGACATGGTATTTTTTTTGCAAAGTTACGAATCTGAAAGATTTTGATTGAGTTTGAAAACTATTTTTTCAGCATTGAAGTAACAAAAAAGATTTTAGACTACTAACTTTATAATTCATAAAACTCAACTTGTTTATGTTCAAACATTTTATCAATCTCGAATGGAAATCTTTTTTTAGATCTGCTTCTTTCCAAACCAATTTGGCTATAAAAATATTGATGCTTTTAGGAGCTTTATATTTTATTCTTGTATTCTCTTTTTTAGGAGCGGGTTCGTATTACATTATAGAAAAAGCAATGGAAACCGAACCATTCGACATTATTAATAAATTCATCATATATTATTTTGTTTTTGACATAGTA
>JAKLIC010000081.1 GCA_022709825.1 Bacteroidota bacterium
TAGAAAACGGATTAGAGGTCCTGAATTTGATGCATTTGTAGCTGCTTTTGTTGAAGCCATGAATGAAGTTTTTCCAAAAGCATGTATCCAATGGGAAGATTTTACCGGGGTTGATGCTATTCGTATATTGGAAACCTATCGCGACAAAACGTGTACCTTCAACGATGATATTCAAGGCACTGCAGCCATTGCAACGGCCGGTTTTATATCCATCAGTCGATTAATGAATAAATCGTTTAAAGACCAACGTTTTCTGTTTTTAGGTGCCGGAGCTGCCGCCTTTGGGATTGCCGATATGTTGGCCAAAAAATTTCAACGTGATGGATTGTCTGAGGAGGAAGCTTATCAACAAATTTGGATGTTTGACGTGAATGGTTTATTGGTGAAAAGCAGAACAGATTTGGCTCCCCATCAATTGGCTTTCGCCCATGATTTTGATGCTTGTACCAATTTTGCTGAAGCGGTATTGAAAATTAAACCCACTGCTATTGTTGGCGTAAGTACAGTTGGTGGAGCATTTAATCAGCAGGTTATTGAAAATATGAGTTTGGTGAATGAACGTCCGATTATTTTTCCTTATTCCAATCCCACTTCGCATTCAGAATGTACAGCCGAGCAAGCCTATACTTGGAGTAAAGGGAAAGCTATTTTCGCTAGTGGAAGTCCGTTTGCCCCTGTAAACTATGAAGGGAAAATCTATACACCAGGACAAGGAAACAATGTCTTTATTTTTCCTGCTTTGGGAATGGCTATTTTTGCCACTGAAGCCAGAAGAGTAACGGATGATATGTTGTTAACTGCTTCTGAAGCAGTAGCAGAACAAGTGACTGCTGCAGATTTTGAAAACGGTTTAATTTATCCGCAAGTGAATAATATTTTAAAAGTTTCTATAAACGTAGCTGTCAGGGTTGCCGAACATATATTTGATTCCGGTTTAGCCGGGGTTTCAAAACCTGAAAACATTAGAACATTTATTGAAAGTAAAATGTATATTCCGGAGTATAATCAATCAATACCACACAATCAAAATAACAACCTATGAACAAAGGATTATATATTGCCACTATTGAACCCAGAAGTGGTAAATCGCTCTTGAGTTTAGGATTAATGGATGCATTGCTAAGCCGTATGGCAAAAGTAGCTTATTACCGACCCATCATTAACGAAGGGAAGAAATCTAAAGTTGATAACCATTTGCAATTAATTCTTCAAACTTTTAATCTAAAAGTTGACTATGAGAATGCGTATTCTTATACCAAACAACAGATGATTCAGTTGGTTAATTTGGGAAAGAAAGGGGAGGTGATAGATACGATTATGAATGATTACAAAAAATTGGAAGAAGAATTTGATTTTGTTTTAGTGGAAGGAAGCGATTTTGAAGATGAAGTTTCCGTTTTTGAATTTGAAATTAACCTCCAAATTGCTAAAAATTTAGGATTACCGGTGCTGATTAATGCCTCGGGAGACAATTCTATAGAGGATGCCATTCAAAATTTAGAACTAGCTTACAAGTCCTTTTTAGGAAAGGAAGTTGGCGTAATGGCTATTGTTATCAATAAAATTCAAGAGAAAAATCGTTCAAAATTTATTGAAGGAATTCAAAAATTTTGTGCTGATGAGGTTCAAATTTTAGCCATACCGGTCAATGAATTATTGAGCAACCCCAGTGTTCGGGAAGTAGTAGAAGCGTTGAATGGAAAGGTTTTATTTGGCGAGCATTTGTTAGAGGGAATAGTAGGCAGTTTTAGTGTGGGTGCTATGCAATTACACAATTACCTCACTCACATTGGGCAAAATAATTTGGTGATTACTCCCGGGGACCGGGCAGACATTATCATAGGGGTTTTGCAAGCCCACAAATCGGCCAGTTATCCCAGAATGGTTGGAATTATTTTAACGGGTGGACTTATTCCAGAAGAGTCTATTCTAAGATTGATTGAAGGGTTAGATGATATTATTCCTATCATTAGTGTGGAAGAAAACACTTTTAAAGCGGCTAATAAAATAGGTCGTATAAATTGTAAAATAAGACCCGGTGATACCACGAAAATTCAATTATCCCTTGAAACATTTTATAAATATGTTGATTCCGATTTACTGATTGAGAATGTAACTAATTTTACCTCAAAAGGAATTACGCCAAAAATGTTTCAATACAATTTATTAAAAAAGGCGAGAAAAGTACGTAAACATATCGTTCTGCCGGAATCGGAGGATTTACGAATTTTAGAGGCAACTGCCCGATTAATTGCTGCCGATGTGGTGGATATCACCTTGTTGGGTAAAAAAGAGACTATCGAAAAGAGTTTGATTAAGTCCGGCATTCTTCTACCCTTGGATAAAGTTAGTATTATTGACCCGGTAAACTCTGCCTATTATGCTGATTTTGTTGAGACATTCTATGAATTGAGAAAACATAAAAATGTGAATCACGATATTGCCAAAGATTTGATGTCAGATGTCTCTTATTTTGGCACTATGATGGTTTTCAAAGGATTGGCAGATGGAATGGTTTCCGGGGCTATTCATACCACACAACATACGATTCGTCCAGCTTTACAAATTATTAAAACTAAAAAAGGAATTTCAGTAGTTTCTTCGGTGTTTTTCATGTGTTTGGAAGATCGTATTTCGGTTTTTGGCGACTGTGCCATCAATCCCAATCCAACAGCAGAAGAATTAGCTCAAATCGCCATCTCCTCTGCAGAAAGCAGTCAAGCATTTGGAATTGAGCCTAAAATTGCCATGTTGTCTTACTCCTCGGGAAGTTCAGGAATGGGTGAAGATGTGGAACGGGTTAGAAAAGCAACTGAATTGGTTAAAACTTTGCGTCCCGATTTACAAATTGAAGGACCAATTCAATACGATGCGGCCGTTGATATGGCTGTTGGTAAAAGTAAAATGCCCGATTCTTTGGTTGCCGGTCAAGCAAATGTATTAATCTTCCCCGATTTAAACACGGGTAACAATACCTATAAAGCCGTTCAGAGAGAAACCGGTGCGGTTGCTATCGGACCAATGTTACAAGGTTTAAATAAGCCCGTAAACGATTTGAGTAGAGGTTGCACGGTTGAAGATGTTTACAACACGATAATTATAACCGCCATTCAGGCACAAGATATTTAAAAACTACCTATGAACCTATTAGTCATTAATGCCGGAAGTTCGTCATTAAAATTTCAGCTTATTGAAATGCCATTGGGAACCGTTATTTCTTCGGGTTTGGTGGAGCGAATAGGGTTGGAACATACTAAGTTTCACTATACGATTCAATCGGAAGAATTTTCAGAAGCTGTTGAATTCTCCAATCACAAAGAAGCTTTGGAAGCAATAGCTCAAAAAATTTTGAGTAAAAGTTCAGGAAGAACAATTGATACCATCGTTCATCGTGTGGTTCACGGAGGTGAACAGTTTTCAAAAACCACGATTATAACCAAAGAAGTTAAGGATAAGATTCGCGAATTATGTGCGTTGGCTCCCTTGCATAATCCAGCTAATTTGGCTTGTATTGAAGTAGCCGAAGTCGTTTTCCCAAAGGCTACACAAGTCGCTGTATTTGATACGGCTTTTCATCAGACAATACCTGAAAAAGCCTATCGCTATTCTATTCCGAATGAATTTTATGATAAACATAAGATACGACAATATGGTTTTCACGGGACGAGCCACAAATACGTTTCTAAAAAAGCCATTGAATTTTTGAGGCTCAAACATTCTAAAATTATCACTGTACATTTAGGAAACGGTTGCAGTATTACCGCTGTGAAAGATGGAGAAAGCATTGAACATTCTATGGGTTATGGACCTACCAACGGTTTGATAATGGGAACCCGCAGTGGTGATGTTGATCAAGCGATTATTTTTTACTTAATGGATACCTTGAACTATTCTTCGAGTCAAGTACAAGATTTATTGCAAAAAGAGAGTGGTTTAAAAGGCTTGACCGGTTTTTCTGATTTACGAGATATACAAAACGAGGCCCAAAAAGGGAATAAAGAGTGTTTGCTTGCCCTTCAGATGATGGCTTATCGTGTACAAAAATTTATAGGGTCTTATATTGCGGCATTGAATGGTTTGGATGTATTGGTATTTACAGCAGGAATAGGTGAAAACAGTGATGTGATGCGTTCATTAATTTGTCAGCACATGGATTACTTTGGCATTCAATTGGATGAAGAAAAAAACAAGTTGCGTTCCAAAAATATTCGTTCTATTTCATTAGAAGGATCTAAAGTGCCAATTTTAGTCATTCCAACGAATGAGGAGTTTGAAATGGCGGAGCAGGCTTATGGTCTTTTAACTTAAAAAAAATATTTTCCGTTCCCTCAGTTTGGTTATAAGCTTCTATTTATTAAAAATGAAAAGCCCCTCACGTCGAGGGGCTTTTCGGTGTCAAAAATCAATTATCAAAACCCTATTTAATAATGATTTTTTTGCTAATTGTTCCTTGAGTGGTTTGCACTCGAACAATATAGGTGCCAGTACTTACGTTGCTCATTGGGATAGAAATGTTGTTTTGGGTTTGGTTTTCAACATTCCAAGAAGCAAGGGTCTGACCTAAGATTGTAAAAAGACTAACTGTTTCCACAGTATTGTCGTTCATGGTATTTTTTATAGTAAGTAAATTGTTGGCGTTAGTATAAGCCACAGCGATTTGATTTTCAAGTTCAAAATCCGATGCTGATAAAGCATGATTTTGAAAAGTCAGTTCAAAACGATTGTGGATTTCACCTTGCGGCAAATTGATTGTAAAATGTTCATTTCTGATATCATGGTATAAACCGGTTACTATATCATGAATGTAAATAGGTTGTGTTGGCTCTACATTTTCTAAACCATCTAAAGTAAATTGAATATCACCGGCTGCATAGGTTTTAATTCCTAGCGGATAAACTTTATTCGTTTCAAAATGCGAAGCACCTTGAATGATTAATTTTGTTCCGTTATTTAAAAAATACATGTCATTTTGTTGGTTATCAATATGAATTGCATCATAACCCGGATCAACAGATTCTGTTGCTAAATCATCCATAAAACCAATTAATAGTTGTCTGTGGAAATTGTTGTAAGAATTGAATCCGATACGAAATTTCATGAAAGCATTTTCTGTATAAGGGTCTTCCTCGTTATTTCCTGTTCCTAAATTTGGTGAAGAAGCATTTTGATTAGTTCGGAATAGGATGTTAGAATCAACATTACTTTCTTTGATAAAAAGACGTTGACTGTTATCAAAAACAATATCACCACCAGTTGCATTTCCTGTCACAAAGAATCCTTGTCCTACCGGTATGAATCTGCCGGGAGTTCTTGTACTTGAACCCAATCCACTGATGCCAGATGGAGATACAGGAGCTGTTCCGCCTACTAAGGTACGGGCAGCATATCCACCCTGGTAACCCGCTAAAGTATGGGTATTATTTGTGTTGAAATGTTCCCAGAAGTATAATGTTCCGTTGATGGTCGCTAAGTTATCTTGTATAAATTTATCCGCATCTAAAGCAGAAGGATATGGGTTACCGGATAAGTTTAGGTTGTCGGCTGAGACAGTGCTGATAATTTGCCCATTATTTGGTTTTCCAATAAAGGTAAAGTTTTGAGAGGCACTTGCTGCTCCACTACCTTTAAGGGTATAGCCTTGACCGGCCAGCAAAAGACCATTTTGACCTACACTTGCCCAATTTGCATAAACAGGCGTTAGGTTTTGAAATTTGAATATCCAATAGCTGCTCAACGTAATTGGGTTACTGGTTAACGGATTGTTTATGCCACTTACCCAAGCTAAATTCATTGGACTTGATGGGTTTGTTCCGTCTTTCATAACGCCTGCAACGGTATAACCGTGGTTAATTGTTGAACTGTTGATAGCACTCACCGGTGAAGACCAATAGTTATAATTAAATTTATTGCTTTGTCCTTGTTGGTCTCTTTCAAGCGAACCAGAGCTGGTTGGGTCTAATACACTAGTTGCGGTTTGAACGAATTGTGAACGATCTACTAAATCAATTTTTCCGTTTAAATTCACATACCAATTGTTTTGAATTTTTGTATCGTTATTCATCGTAATTGTTACTCCAGCATCAACAAACATTCCTAAATTAGTTTGATTAGATGTTTCTGTAATGTTGTGTTTCACTTGAACAATAGCATAATTAAAATCTACGATATCCATTCCTCTTACTTCGTTTGTTGGACTGTTCACTGCGGTAGCAAAATCGCCTGTTCTTTCCGTAACAAATGGCATCGGAGCTTGTTGAGCATAAATATTTTTATGATTATACATTTTCATCCCTGTTCCTGTATCAACAGTTGGGGTAGATAAGTCATCAATAATATCATCTTTGTATGTATCCATTCTGTAATAGCGTAACAGATTAGTAAAAGGTAAAGATTCAATATCTCTAGGGACAACAGTTCCTCTCACCTGACCACTGTTATTTTGAATTTCCTGGTAAACCATTCGTTGCAATTGTTGATCTGTTAAGGCTACATTAAACACACGTACTTCATCAATTTTTCCCTTAAAATAAAGCGAATTGTTTCCCGGAAGTCTACCAATGGTAAGGGGTGTTGCATCCGCATTTATAGTTCCTGTTTTGTTAATGCTATTCATCTCTTTTCCATTAATGAAAAGTTTTAAATGAGCTCCATCATACGTTGTCGCAATATGGAACCATTGCGAAGAACTGATAGGATCAATGGCTGAATAGTCAACAGATGTTCCGTTGCAAGAAGCAGTAATTACTCGGGTATCGGTTATTCTCAATTGAAAATTATTTTGTCCCACTACTACTCCGGTTGAGCTAAAACCCGGGGCTAAATTTACCCATGCCATTAATGTAGCATTTGTTAATCCGCCTAAAACACCGGTTGCTTCGGCATAATCATTTCGT
>JAKLIC010000082.1 GCA_022709825.1 Bacteroidota bacterium
ATTTACTAAAAGTGGGCAAGGAGCATATTTTGGGTTTTTGAATCCGTCGTACATAACATTTAAAATGGAAAGGCAAACGTCTAAACCAATAAAATCAGCCAATTGCAGAGGTCCCATTGGGTGAGCCATGCCTAATTTCATAACCGTATCAATTTCTTGAACGCCGGCAACCCCGTTATATAATGTTTCAATAGACTCATTAATCATCGGCATTAAAATACGGTTGGCTACAAAGCCGGGATAGTCATTTACTTCCGTTGGCGTTTTGCCTAATTTTACTGATAAATCCATGATGATTTTGGTCACTTCATCCGAAGTATTATAACCACGAATGATTTCAACTAATTTCATAATTGGCACCGGATTCATAAAATGCATCCCAATTACTCGTTCCGGATGAACTACTTGTGCCGCAATTTGTGTAATAGAAATGGAAGAAGTATTGGTTGCTAATATCACATTATGGTCGCAAATGTCACTCAATTGTTTAAAGATATTCATTTTTAAACCAACGTTTTCGGTTGCTGCTTCAACTACCAAATCGCAACCCACAACGCCGTCATTGATATCGGTATAGGTAATGATGTTTGAAATGGTTTGGTGTTTATCCTCTTCCGAAATACTTCCTTTGGCTACCATTCGGTCAAGGTTTGCGGCAATAGTTTCCATTCCTTTTTCTAATGATTTTTCAAATTTATCAATTAGTTTTACTTTAAATCCGCTTTGAGCAAAAGTGTGAGCAATTCCGTTACCCATTGTTCCTGCTCCGATTACTGCAATTGTTTTCATTCTATTTTATTTTTTTTAAAATTTAATACCGCAAATTTTATTAAATCATAATTTGCGAATTTGCGGTTATTTCTAATTCTCGTTCATCGAATCAATAATCATATATGCAACTCGTAATGCTTCCGTTCCGTCTTCCAACGTTACCACTGGGGTAGTATTGTTATTAATTGCATCGGCAAAAGTTTCTAATTCATCCAAAATAGCATTGTTTAAAGAAACTTCCGGATTATCAAAATAAATTTGTTTTTTCTCGCCTTCGGCATTTTGTAAAATCATATCAAAATCACCCGGAACTTCTGGAGCATCTTTCATTTTTACCACTTCACACACTTTGTCTAAATAATCTACAGAAATGTAGGCATCCTTTTGAAAAAAACGTGATTTTCGCATGTTTTTCATCGAAATCCGGCTCGAAGTTACATTGGCTACACAACCATTTTCAAATTCAATTCTCGCATTGGCGATGTCGGGTGACTGACTTAAAACGGAAACACCACTAGCATGAACGGCTTTTACTTTAGATTTTACAACACTCAAAATCGCATCAATATCATGAATCATTAAATCTAAAACTACAGGAACATCCGTTCCTCGAGGATTAAATTCGGCCAAACGATGAGTTTCAATAAACATCGGGTTGTGAATTTGATTTTTCACAGCGATAAACGCAGGATTGAATCGTTCTACATGTCCCACTTGACCTATAACCTTATATTCTTTAGCTAAAGTGATGATTTCTTCTGCTTCTTCAACGGTTGTTGCAATGGGTTTTTCAATAAAAACATGCTTACCCGATTTGATTGAAACTTTTGCACATTTGTAGTGCGAAAGGGTAGGAGTTACAATATCAATTACATCCACCGCATGAATTAATTTAGCAATTGTGTCAAATTGTTTATATCCAAATTCGGCTGCTATTTTTGCCCCGTTTTCTTGATTTTCATCATAAAAGCCAACTAATTCGTATTTTGAGGATTGTTTGAGTAATCGTAAGTGTATTTTTCCAAGGTGTCCGGCACCTAAAACGCCAATTTTTAGCATAAAAGTAAATTTTATCAAAAATAGTAATAATATGAGAAAATACAATGTTTAAAAACTTCAAATTGATAAGAAGTTTATCAATATTTATTCTTCAACTTTAGATTTTGTAAATTGGATTTTTTACCACTATTTTTACCAAAATAAAGATTACTTAAATTGAAAGATACTTCTAAACACCAAGGACTCCGAAATCAGTTGGTCAAGCTATTGGAAGGAAAAGGCATAGTAGACAAAAACGTGCTGGAGGCTATCCAAAAAATCCCTCGACATTTATTTTTAGATTCCGGTTTTGAACAATATGCGTACCAAGACAAAGCTTTTCCGATAAGTGCTGGACAAACCATTTCGCAACCCTATACTGTTGCATTTCAAACTCAATTATTAGAAGTAAAAAAGGGAGATAAAGTATTAGAAATTGGAACGGGTTCTGGTTATCAAACGGCAGTTTTGTGCACAATGGGAGCTAAAGTATATTCAATAGAAAGACAATTGGAACTGTTTAAAAAAACATCATTATTATTACCAAAATTAGGAATCAGACCCAAACATTTATCATTTGGTGATGGATACAAAGGATTACCTGATTATGCTCCTTTTGATAGTATTATTGTTACTGCCGGAGCTCCAACAATTCCCAAACCATTGATGGAACAGTTAAAAATTGGTGGACGATTAGTTATTCCTTTGGGAAAAAACGAGCAAATAATGACTTTGTTAATTCGAAAAAATGAAACACAATTTGAAAAACATGAACATGGTGAGTTTCGATTTGTTCCTTTGTTAGAAGATAAGAATTGAATTAATTAAACTCAAATTTTGCTAGTTTCTTGTTAATTTATCATGCTTAAATATCGTTCTAAACTTTCTTTTTCAATCTGTGCAATATAGAGTAAGAAGTCTTCTTTATTGTTTTTTGTTTGAGCAGATACTAATGCATTGTAATACTTCATTCGATTATCATAATTACCTTTAATATTGGCTATAACATAACCATGTTGTAGTAAAATTAAGTTCATGACTAAACGGGAAGTTCTTCCATTTCCATCATTAAAAGGATGAATTGTGACTAATCTTTCGTACATTTTTGCAGCTAAAATCACCGGATGTAAATTGCTTTTTTGACTTTCATACCATTTAAAATAATCTTCCATTTCTTGTGTAACCAAATTTTGTTTTGGTGGCATGTGTTGACTTCCGGTAATCATTACTTGCACCCTGCGATAACTTCCGGCATCTTCCGGAATAATACCACGAAGAATTAAATTGTGTATAGAGAGCAATTCTCGTTCATTAAATGGAAAGCCTCTTTCCATCAATTGCTTGATATATCCGATGGCTTCTTTGTGATTAATTGCTTCTAAATGTTCACGCATACTTTTTCCGGAAACGGTTAACCCTTCGCTGATAATTAAATCGGTTTCATGTAAAGTCAACATGTTTCCTTCAATACGGTTACTTTCAAATGTATATTCTAACTCAAGAGTTTGTGCAATTCTAAGACGATCATTACTACTTTTTTGATTTAAAAATTTCTTTAAACCATCAATTTCATTTAAAACTAGTTGCAATGAATTTGATATTTCCTTTCGATTAAAAGAGAGATTATTTTTGATATGTTCTTCAGTTACATGTATCGCTTTTAAGGCTAACTCATCCGAACCAATTTCATATAAAATTTTTTCTTTTAACCAAGCAACCATTAAGGTTTCATAATCAATCTCTAAAATGGAAGCTAATTTAGGAATTTGTTCTCGTGTTGGTTTTCTCGAACCATTTTCAAATTTACTAACCAATGCTTGATCTATCTCCAAAAGTTTTGCTGCTTCACGAGTTTTTAGATTCTTTTGTTCACGGGCATTTTTTAATAAATTTTTCATCATATTAATCAGATGATAAAAATACTCACATATGCTGGACGCACAAAAAAAACGCAAGTAATTTTTGTTTATTACTTGCGAAAAAATATTTTTTTAAAGGTGCTATTTTATTGGCGGTAATGAACCGTCTTTTCTCATTTGAGTAACAATTTCATTAATGATATTTCCGGCAGTTTCGTCAATTTGACCGGATACATTCGATGATTTTGTTGTTCCTGACCAAATTAGATTATTGTTTTTTAATGAAAAAATATTGGTTTCTATAAAATAATAGGTGTTTTCAACATAATAACCGGGATCATAATAATAAGGTGAATAATAGCCATACCAACCGCCAAACATAGTGCCATAGCTGTTGTAATAAGGATTGCCATAATACAATGAAGTGTTCATACCCGGAACATAATCTGTTTCCACACGCGTGTCTACTAATCGCAATGTTACAACACCATCAAATTTTTCTAAATTTAAAAGTTTAATTAACATTTCTTGTGTCATATCCTTGTTTCCTTGATGCAAAAAATTGTAGGAAGGTTTAAATCCTGGATTATATTCTTGAAATTTAGTTTCTACAACCCTTCTGGTAACATCATCTTTCAACAGTGCTACCACTAATACTTTTTTAAATTGTTCATTGGCTAACGATGTGTTTGGATCTCTCCAGCTATTAACGATTGTTGTGTTACTACTACTGCAAGAAAGTAAAAAAGAAAATGCTATAAATCCCAGAATTTTTTTCATAAAATTATTTTGAAAAGTTTATTATTGTTTAAAAATAGAAATTAAATTAGAATAATCAGATAGACTTTTAAAAAAATACGTTAAAAACTTTTTTTCATTCTATCAATTTCACGCTTGGTATCTCTGTCTTTTATGGTTTCTCTTTTATCATAGGTCTTTTTACCTCTGCACAAAGCAATTTCCATTTTGGCATATCCTTTTTCGTTGACGTATAGTCGCAATGGAATGATTGTAAGACCTTTATTTTGCATACTTTTTTCTAAACTTTTTAATTCTTTTTTGTTTAATAAAAGTTTACGTTCACTTTTAGCTTTGTGATTGTAATGTGTGCCATATAAATATTCCTCAACTTGTGAATTAATTACAAATAATTCACCATTGTGAAATTCACAAAAACTTTCTGTGATTGATGCTTTTCCCAATCTTATAGATTTAATTTCTGTACCGGTTAAAACAATTCCGGCATCAAATTTCTCCAAAAATTCGTAATCAAATTTGGCTCTTTTATTCAGTATGTTTATCATTCTTTGCATAATGTTGCAAATGTATGAACAAAAATGAGGATTATTTAAAAATTATTACTCTAGAAAATATTTTTGAGATATGATTTTTATCAGTTTTTAAATTATAAGTTAAAATTATTTTTGGTCAATAATTTTAAAACAATTTAATAATGAGAAAAATTACTTTTATTCTAGTAACTGTATCTTTAATGATTACAAATTTTGTTCAGGCACAAGAAAAATCAAATGAAAAAGTAACGGCTGATTGTGAAAGAAATTGGCAAGTGCGATTAAGAGGAATTGGTATTTTTCCGGATCAATCTGCAACCATTGGAATCATTGGTGGTGATATAGCCATTTCTAATGCTTATGTACCTGAATTAGATTTTACTTATTTTTTTACGGAACATTTTGCTGCCGAATTAATTTTAGGAACCGCAAAACATGATGTAAACACAGTAGGTTCTGATATCTCTGCTATTGGTGGGCCAACAAGTTTTGATGTTGATTTAGGAAGTGTAATGTTATTACCTCCAACATTAACTGCTCAGTATCACTTTTTCCCAATGAAAGAGAAAAAATTTAAACCATATGTTGGTGCAGGTATCAATTATACTATTTTCTATAATGTTAAAGAAGGAGATGTCGTTAAAGGTATTGAATATGACAATGCAGTTGGTTTTGCAGGTCAAGTAGGTTTTGATTTATTATTTACAGATAAATATTTTGTAAACTTTGATGTTAAAAAATTATTCTTAAAAACTGATGTAACAGTTGATGCTTCAAATTTAGCCGCAGGATTAAGTATTCCAGCGGAGGTTACTATTGATCCTTGGATTATTGGAATTGGTGTAGGTATGAAATTCTAAATAAATTATTGGTTAGTATTCGACGTCGTGTCGAGAAGTAGGGGTCATTGCCAATTTGGTTTTGACCTTTATTTTTTTATTAACTTTTTAAATTTAAGAGCGAATAATTATTATATTCGTGAATCTTAAGCTAAAAAATTAAAAGTATGATAAAAAAATTATGTAAAATTTCAGTTTTTACTCTTTTATTATTGATTTCATGTTCAAAAGAAGATGAAATGAAAGAAGAGTTGATTACAATTTATAACCAACAAGAGCCTTTAACTGCTCGACAGATTAACGACAATATCAATTCTTACAATCAAGCCGGTGAAAAATTCTATTGGAAAAAAGCTTCAACACACATGTTATGGAGTGCTGTTTTGAAAGGTAATAATTTGGTTACCGTTGGTTTTGGAGTAAATAGCTCAGATTTTGACAGAACAAAATCTACATCTTCAAATCAAATTCAAAATGAATTAATCAATTTAATCAAAAGATATGAAGGTGATCAAAATGAACATCTGGTTGTAAATCAAGATGCCTATTTGAATTTAATAGATGTTACCATTACAAAGCAAGAAACACTTGAAGCACTTCGACAAAATAAATTTGTACGTTATGTTGAACCGGCAGATTATCGCTATTTTTCTTTTGAAAATCAAGGAAATCCAAAGGATAATCAAATTCAATCTGATTCGGGTTGTGGATATGGTACATCAACAATCAGTTCGGCAGATTTTACGACTATTTCACCAAACGCTCAGGTTCCTTGGGCATTTTATAAACATGGAATTCCATCAGCTTGGGGTTATAGCTCCGGAAGTGGAATAACTATTGGTGTTGTCGATTCCGGTTTATCTTCACAACAGTCCTTGATGAATGCTAGTTTTAATACCGGACTTTCTTCCGGGCGTTCTGTACAACGATTTGGTACTTATGTAGATTCTATTTGGCCTTGGTCAACAACAACCGTTGGTGTAAATGATTTATGTGGTCACGGAACTAGCATGGCATCTGTTGCTACAGCTCCTCGA
>JAKLIC010000083.1 GCA_022709825.1 Bacteroidota bacterium
GTCCAACAGGAAATTTAGGAACATGGAAAGGCGATGTTGCCCGTTCCTTATTTTATATGGCTGTTCGTTACAACGGATTAACTTTAGTTAATGGAAATCCGGCGGATAATATTTCAGGACAAATTGGAGATTTAGCTTCCTTGTTAACTTGGAATTCTACTGATCCGGCTGATGATTTTGAAATGAATCGAAATAATTATATCTATACATGGCAAGTAAATCGAAATCCGTTTATCGATTATCCTAATTTAGCTGATTATATTTGGGGTGAAAATTATGGACAACAATGGTTTCCAACACTTAGCCAACCTAAATTTGATGAAGCAAATGTTAGGGTTTATCCAATTCCGACTCGTGATGAAATTACAATAAGCGGAGTTGAATCGTTTGCGAAAGTTGAAATTTATGCTATAAACGGTCAACAAGTTTTATCGAAAGAAATTGAAGGATTCACTCAATTAAAATTGAATTTACCCTCAGGGATGTACCTCATGAAAATTCAAACTGAAAATCAAACAATTACGAAAAAGATTATCATAAAATAAAAAAACGAACTAATCAACAAGATTAATTCGTTTTTAAATAGCCACTAATTCATGAAAAAATAAATTCTGAATTAGTGTTTTTTTTTATTAGAAGTTTGGACTCAAATTGTATTTTTTGTAGAAAGCATCCAAAGCTTCAACTACTTCATCTTCAGTGTCAACCACTCGGATTAGATTCATGTCTTCCGGATTGGCATTTTTGAATTTGTCAATCATTACATTTTTAATCCAATCTAATAAACCGGACCAATAATCAGTTCCAACTAAAATAATTGGAAATTTCCCGATTTTTTTGGTTTGAATTAAAGTGACAGCTTCAAACATTTCATCCAATGTTCCAAATCCGCCCGGCATTACGACAAATCCTTGTGAATACTTGACAAACATAACTTTTCTAACAAAAAAGTAATCAAAATTCAAGTTTTTATCTTTATCGATATAGGGATTAAAGTGCTGTTCAAAAGGCAATTCTATATTTAACCCAACGGAAGTTCCTTCACCACGATGAGCACCTTTATTTCCTGCTTCCATAATACCCGGTCCACCACCGGTAATTACGCCATAACCGGCTTTACTGATTTTATAGGCTATATTTTCAGCTAATTCGTAATATTTCTCACCCGGTTTTGTTCTGGCTGAACCAAAAATGGAAACACATGGCCCAATTCTGGACATGCTTTCATAACCATTCACAAACTCAGACATGATTTTAAAAATGGCCCAAGAATCATTAGTTCGGATTTCGTTCCAAGTTTTTTGTTTGAACTTTTCTTGTATTCTGTGTTCTTCGCTTTCGTATTGATCTACAGACATTCTATCTTTTTTTAAATTAAACAAACAAGCTAAAGTAATTCTTTTTTCAGAAATTGAGCAGTGAAACTCTTTTTGTTTTTGATGATTTCTTCAGGGGTTCCTTTGCAGATGACTTCTCCGCCACCTTTTCCACCTTCTAAACCGATGTCGATAATATAATCTGCTAACTTAATTACATCCATATTGTGTTCAATCACTAAAACGGTATTTCCTTTATCTACAAGTTTTGTAATCACTTCCATTAATACCCGAATATCTTCAAAATGTAATCCGGTTGTGGGTTCATCTAAAATATAAAATGTATTACCGGTATCTTTTTTGGAAAGTTCTGTGGCTAATTTAATACGTTGAGCTTCACCACCTGAAAGTGTAGTGCTTTGTTGTCCCAATGTGATATAGCCTAAACCAACTTCTTGAATAGTTTTTACTTTTCGGAATATTTTAGGTATGTTTTCAAAAAAGTCTACCGCTTCATCAACAGTCATATTCAATACATCTGAAATTGATTTTCCTTTGTATCGAATTTCTAAGGTTTCACGATTGAATCGTTTACCCATACAGGTTTCGCATTCTACATAAACATCCGGTAAAAAACTCATTTCAATAGTTCGAACACCCGAACCTTCACATGTTTCGCATCGACCTCCGGAAACATTGAAGCTGAATCGACCAGCCTTATAGCCACGAATCATAGCTTCTGGAGTTTGTGTATATAAACTTCTGATTTCTGAAAAAACATCAGTATAGGTGGCCGGATTACTTCTGGGAGTTCTACCAATCGGACTTTGATCGATATCAATTACCTTATCAATGTGCTCTAAACCTTCTATCTTTTTGTATGGTTGTGGTTTTTTTACGGCATTAAAGAAGTGCTCATTTAGAATAGGATAGAGGGTTTCATTTATTAAAGTTGATTTTCCGCTTCCGGAAACTCCTGTTACACAAATTAATTTCCCCAACGGAAATTCTACAGTCACATTTTTTAAATTATTTCCCATAGCACCTGATAATTTCAAAAACTTTCCATTGCCATCTCGTCGTTTTTTAGGCACTTCAATTTTTAAATTGCCATTTAAATATTGAGCAGTCATTGTTTTTTCTAACAATAACTGTTTTGGGGTTCCTTCACTAATAATTTGACCACCAAATCGTCCTGCTTTTGGACCAATATCAATAACCCAATCGGCTCGTTCAATCATTTCTTTATCATGTTCTACAACCAAAACGGAGTTGCCAATGTCACGAAGATTTTCCAAAGAGTTAATCAATCGTTCGTTATCTCGTTGATGCAATCCTATGCTGGGTTCATCTAAAATATATAAGACACCTACTAATTGAGAACCAATTTGGGTAGCCAATCGGATACGTTGAGCTTCGCCACCTGAAAGCGATTTTGAGCTTCTGTTCAGTGATAAATAATTCAAACCAACATCTAATAGAAATTGTAATCGGGATTTAATTTCTTTATTTATTTCAACTGCAATAGCCTTTTGTTTATCAGATAAATAGGAATCTAAAACTGCAAACCATTTTGTCAATTCCGAAATATCCATTTGTGATAAATCGGTAATATTTTTATCGTTTATTTTAAAGTAAAGAGCTTCCTTTTTTAATCGAGAACCTTCACAATGTGGACATTCAATTTCATCCATGAATTCTTTAGCCCATCGTTTAATGGAAGCAGAATTGCTTTCGTCGTGTTGATTTTTGATAAAATGTGAAATGCCTTCAAATTCAATTTTATATTCTTTAGTAATACCTAACGTTTTAGAAGCAACAGTAAATTTATCTTTTCCACCATTCAAAATCATATCCATTGCTTCTTCTGAAATCGTTTCAATTGGGTCCGTTATTTTAAAGCCATATTTTTCTCCAATAGTTTCTAATTGTTTAAAAATCCAGGTACTTTTAAATTCTCCCAATGGAGCAAAACCACCTTGTTTGATTGATGATTTTGGATTAGGAATTATTTTTTTTAAATTTATCTGATTAATGGTTCCTAATCCATTGCAATGTTCACAAGCACCTTTTGGGGAGTTGAATGAAAAATTATTTGGTTCCGGATTTGGATAAGATATTCCTGAAGTTGGACACATTAAAGTTCTACTAAAGTACCTTACCTCTTTACTTTCCTGTTCAATTACCATTATGACATCATCACCGTGGTGCATCGCCGTTTTAATACTTTCAGCTAAGCGATTATCTGTTTCAACATCATTTTCAATTTGCATTCGGTCAATAACGATTTCAATATCATGGGTTTTATATCGGTCGATTTTCATTCCGGAGATTATATCCTGTATTTCTCCATCAACACGAACTTTTACAAAACCTTGTTTGGCAATTTGTTGAAACAACTCCGCATAATGACCTTTTCTTGACCGGATGATAGGAGCTAATATATTGATTCGTCTTCCTTTGAAAGAATCGAGAATTAATGCTTTTATTTGTTCGTCGGAATACGAAACCATCTTTTCTCCTGTATTATAGCTATAAGCATCTGCCGCCCGTGCAAACAATAAACGGAGAAAATCATAAATCTCTGTGATAGTGCCAACAGTGGAACGCGGACTTTTACTTGTAGTTTTTTGCTCAATAGCAATCACGGGTGAAAGTCCATCAATTTTATCAACGTCCGGTCTTTCCAATCCACCTAAAAACTGTCGTGCATAGGCTGAAAAAGTTTCGATGTATCGCCGTTGACCTTCTGCATAAATTGTATCAAACGCCAAAGACGATTTTCCTGAGCCTGAAAGTCCGGTAATCACGACCAGTTTCTCTCTGGGAATAGAAACATCGATGTTCTTTAGATTGTGAACACGAGCACCTAATACTTCAATCATTTCATTTGAATGCAACATACTTTTTTTGGCAAACCGCAAAGTTACAATTTTGAAAGCAAGATTTAATCATACACTTGCGAAGAATTTGTTAAACAATTTCTATTTTTGAAAAAAAAATAAAAACTGAATATATGAAAATATTAGGAATAGGCTCTCGAATTAAACATGCAGAATTTGGATTTGGTGTGGTAACCAACGTAACGTCCAAGCATTATTGGGTAACTTTTATTGAAAAAGGATTAGAAACCATTGATATCGACTGTGAATTTGAAGTTATTGAAGCGTTGGAAGATGAAGTAGATTCAGTTAGTTTTTATGATGTAGAACGAACGTTGAAAAGTTTATTACAAAAATGGTCAGATGTTTCTCAAATTGTTCCCATTGCAGATAAATGGAAAGGCGGAAAACTCATAATGGAACCTGGAACTCCAACGCAAAATAAAGAAGTGCCAATCGATACTTTCTTCCATAAAATTATTATGGTTCGCGATAGAATTAGAGTAATGGAACAAAAAATAAACGCCAGCAATTTAGATGAAGCTGAAAAAATTGATTTGCAACAATACATCACTCGAATTTATGGTAGTTTGACAACTTTTAATGTTTTGTTTAAAAGTACAAATGATTATTTTGTAGGGGAGAAGAGTAAGTAGTTTTATTTTTTCAGCGTTTTGACTCTGAATGAATGTTACTTTAAATTCATTTTTAATGCTAATATATTGATTTACTTTTATCTTCAAATTTACATCTGAAGTGGTAACTTATTCAATAATCATGTTTTTTAGTTTTTCCCGATAAGCTTCTAATAAAGCATTTTTAGAAATAATACCGATGACTTCTTTATTTTTAAGAACAGGTAAATAATCCGTTTGAGCACGTTCAAATTTTTCTACGATGGTTTCTGCGGTTTCATCATAGTTCACCATTTCTTTAGGAGCTCTCATGATATCTTTTATTTGGGTATATTTTATTTTATAAGGATTAAACAAATGGGATTTAATTTCTTCAAAATCAATTATCCCTAGTAATTCATTTTTATCGTTTACAACCGGGAAAATCATTTGGTTGTAACCGGAAATTTTTTCAACTAATTCTTCTAAGGATGGGGCAAGTTTTAAAGTTTGTATCGGGCTTTGAATTAATCGCGAAATTATAATTCCGGATAAAATATTCCGATCTCTATCGTCAGTAAACACATCGCCTTTATCCGCTAAGTTTTTAATATCAAAGGAATAAGGTTCATATCGTTTTGAAATAGCAAAGCTAATGGATGAAACAAGCATCAAAGGAACCATTAAACTATAGCCGCTGGTAATTTCAGCTATCAAAAATATGGCAGTTAAGGGTGCATGAAATAAGCCACTTAAAATTCCGGCCATTCCAACCATGGTAAAATTACTAACAGGAAGTTTTACAAATCCAAGTAGATTAAAAAATGATGCAACAAAAAAACCTAAATATGAACCTACAAAAAGGGAAGGGGCAAAATTTCCTCCATTTCCTCCGCTACCAATGGTAATACTAGTAGCATAAACTTTTATGAGCATTGTAGCTCCAACAAAAAGCAATAACATCCAAGCATTATCTTTAAAACCTTGTAAAACAGTATTGTCTAAAATTTGTTCCGGATTATTCGTTGAAAGTATTTTTATGCTGTTATACCCTTCTCCAAATAAGGTCGGAAAAAAGAAAATTAAAATAGCTAAAATGCAAGCTCCAAAAAGAGCTTTTCTCATGGGGCCAAATTTTATTCGGCTAAAAAAAAGTTCTATTTTACGAAAAGTTCGTGCATAATTAATGGAAACAAAACCGGATGCTAGCCCTAAAATTATGTAATAAGGAAGATTATGATAATCAAAATCCAATTGTTTGTTAAAAGACAATAAAATATCTTCATTTAAAAGGATTGTAGAAACCAAAGCACCGGTTGCCGCAGAAATCATAATAGGAATAAAGGCAGTAATACTCACATCAACCAAAACTACTTCAATAGCAAAAAGTACACCTGCAATAGGGGCATTAAATGCTGCAGCAATTCCGGCAGCAACTCCACAAGCTAAGAGTAATGTTCTGTCTTTGTAACTTAAGCGATAATTTTGAGCAAAGTTACTACCAAAGGCAGCACCTGTAATTGTAATAGGAGATTCTAATCCGGCAGAGCCACCCATTCCTACCGTTAAACCACTAGTGATTATTTGAGCATACATTTGCTTTTTAGGAATGATACCCGACTTTTTTGCTACGGCATACATTATTTGTGAAGTTCCTTTTTCTAATGATCCATCCAAAACCCTCTTAACAACCCATGCAGTTAACACTATTCCAATAATAGGAAGTGTACTATTACTGTAAGGTAAATGAAAAATGCTATCAATATATTGAGCAAAAATATAAACCCAATGGGCAAAAGTTTTTAAAACAATTACAGCTAAAGATGCTGAAATACCTACTAAAAAACAGGATAAATAAATAAATTGCCTGGGAGAAAGATAGGATTTTAAATATAAAATAAATCCCTCCAATCTTCTGAAGTTTTTTCGGAAGAATGTCTTTAGAACCGATTTATTTTGTGTGGGCATGTGATTTTTTTGAACTGCTAAGATAAAACTTATTTAAAAACCAATAGCTTTATC
>JAKLIC010000084.1 GCA_022709825.1 Bacteroidota bacterium
TACTTCACCTGGAATTTCACCTGTACCACCAGGCAAACCTGTGCCCATTTCAGTAATGAAACCCATGTTATTCACTTGGTGATTTCTACCACTTTTTATTGCGGCTCGAGTAGGTGAACACACGGCAGTTGTGTGAAAATTATTATAATGAATACCTTCATTAGCAACTCTGTCAAAAGAAGGAGTATTCACAGGACCGCCAAAAGCACTCGTTCCTGCAAAACCGAGGTCGTCAACCAGCACTAATATTACGTTTGGAGCTCCTTCGGGAGCTTTAACCTCAACTCGTTCAGGTACGGAAACATTTCGAACATCAAGCTCTTTTGATGTTTGCCTCGCAGGTGTTTTGATTGGTAGTGAACTACGGTCAAGTTGCTGACCAAAAAAGGAATATGAAAATGTCAATAAAATGACACTCAATGTTAATTGTCTATAATTTTTCATTGGAAAAGCAGATAAATTAGTGTTTATAAATTACGCACTAAATTTACAAAAAAAAAGATTAAACTAAATTTTTATAAAACTTTTAAAAGAAAAAATAAATCTTTACTTTTTACCAATTATAATTTTCAGACATTCTTTTAAACTGATCTCTTCATTAATTTCTCTCCAAAGGCTTTTAATACCATTTTTTTATCGCCTGAAATTTGCATCTGCTCTAACGTTTCAAATGCTTTGGATGTATAATCTTCTATCGCTTTTTGAGTTGCTGCAGATGCTCCGGAATAAGTGAAGAGTTCCTTAACCGAATCTATTTTATCTGAATTGTCTTCCGGTTGAATGGAATACAAATGCAATAATTGATCACGTTCCTCCGCTTGTGCAAATTCTATTGCTTTGAGGTATAAATACGTTTTTTTATTTTCAATAATATCACCACCTACTTGTTTACCAAACGTTTCAGGATCACCAAAACAATCTAAATAATCATCTTGTAACTGAAAAGCAATACCTAAATTTAATCCGAAATCATAGATATAATTTGCGTTTTCTTCGGAAGTTTCGGCAATAATAGCACCCATTTTCATGGCAGCTCCCACTAAAACGGCCGTTTTATATTCAATCATCTTTAAATAGTCAGAAATCGTCACGTCATCTCTGGTTTCAAAATCAACGTCGTATTGTTGCCCTTCACAGACTTCCAATGCTGTTTTGCTGAATAATTTAGCTAATTCTTTAAAAATAGCCGGTTCGTAATTCTCAAAATACTGATACGCTAAAATCAACATGGCATCACCGGATAAAATGCCGGTATTCAAATTCCACTTTTCATGAACGGTTACTTTTCCTCTTCGCAACGGAGCATCGTCCATAATATCATCGTGAACTAACGAAAAATTATGGAAAACCTCAACCGCAGTAGCCGCAGGAAGTGCTTTTTCAAAATTTGTATCAAACACTTCTGCTGCCATTAATGTTAACACAGGTCGCATTCGTTTGCCCCCTAAACCTAAAATGTAATCAATGGGTTCATACAAATTTTTAGGGTCGCGTAAAAAATGTTGTTGCTGAAGATAGTTTAAAAAATGTTCCTGATAAGCTTGGATTGAATGCATGTTCAATTAATAGATTGTGTTATAGATTCACAAAGAAAACCAAAAAAAGCCGAATGCGAAAATTGCAGGAAACATTCCATCTTTTAACAAATGTTAAATTTATGTAAATACTTTGGAAACTATTTTGGTGTTAAAAGTTTCCTGTTTACATTTGTCCCTGATTTACTGATAAAAGTATAGTGAAATTCATTTATAAAAAACAATCTATTAAAACTCACTAATTATGAAAACAAAATGGATGATGGACCCAAACCAATCAGATATCTTAATTAAGATGAGACATTCCATTGTGGCTTATATGACAGGTACACAAAATAAATTTGATGGATATGTTGAAATGAAAAACAATGAAATTGAAGCCGCATCGGTAGAATTTTTGATCAATGTAAATAATAATGAAACCATATTAGAACCTAAAAAAGCACATTTAAAATTGAATAATTTTTTAGATAAAAAAGAATATCCCATTATCAGTTTTAAATCTACTTCTTTTGAAAAAATAAATAACAACATAAATTTTTTGAAAGGTAACCTAACTATTAAAAATATAACTAAAGTAATTGAGCTTGATGCTGAATACCTTGGAATCAAATCATATAACGGAACGGAAAAAGCTGCCTTCGAAATAACCGGTGATATTAATAGAAAAGATTTTGGTTTAGCCTTTACTTCGTTTAATCAAGCCGGATACCTATCAAGCGGGAATAATATTAAACTAATTGCAAATTTGGAATTTACAGTTTAATAAAAAAGAAAAATGAAAGAGAAAATTATTGCAAAAGCCACTGATTTGTTCCTGAAACTTGGATTTAAGAGCGTTACCATGGATGATATTGCCGGCGAAATGTGTATTTCAAAAAAGACAATTTACAAATATTTCTGCAACAAAGAAATTCTAATTGCAGAAACAACGGAAATTGTTCACAAAGCAATTCATCAAAGCATAAATACCGTCGTAGCTAAAAATCATAATGCGATTGAAGAAAACTTTGAAATTAGAAAAATGTTTAAAGAAATGTTTAAGTCAGGTGAAGATTCTCCCTCTTATCAACTAAAAAAACACTATCCGGAAATCTACAAAAAAGTGATGTCTCGAGAAATAAACGAATGTAATTTCACTTTTAAACAAAATATTGAAAGAGGAATCAAACAGGGTTTGTATCGAAAAGATCTTAATCCGGATACTTATGTTGGATTTTATTACACCTTAATTTTTAACATTAAAGAGAGTACTAGTTCAGAAAAAGAATCAAGATTTTTAGAATTACAAGCATTAGAATACCACATCCGGGCAATGGCCACAAAAGAAGGAGTCTTAGAACTCGAAAAACAATTACATAACTACACTTTATAATGAAGACATTATTTTTAATTCCCTTATTAGTTTTTGGCTTAACGGCAGAAGCCCAAGTTGAAACATTAACGTTAAAAGATGCGTTAACCTATGCTTTGGAAAACAAAGCCGAGGCTAGAAAATCTCGATTAGAAATAGAAAACAGCGAATATCAAATACAAGAAATTCGCTCTAGAGCACTTCCACAAATTTCTGCAAATGGAGGTTTAACATACAATCCTGTTTTGCAAACAAATATTTTAGACGGAGCAATATTTGGTCAGCCCGGACAATCTGTTCAAGTAGCTTTTGGTCAAAAATGGACTTCAAATGCTGGGGTTTCTTTAAACCAAGCATTATTTGATCAAACAGTTTTTACGGGATTAAAAGCTGCAAAATCTACAAGAGAATTTTACCAATTAAACAACCAATTAACTGAAGAACAAGTAATCGAAAGAGTTGCCAATAGCTACTATTCTGTTTACGTTCAACGCGAACGATTAACTTTATTAGATAGTAATTATATAAATTCTACAAAAGTTAGAGACATTGTAAAAGGACAATATGACAACGGATTGGCGAAAAAAATTGATTTGGACAGAATCCTTGTAAAAATATCAAACATTGATACGGAGCGTCAACAAGTTAAAAATCAAATTGAATTGCAAGAAAATGCATTAAAATTCTACATGGGAATGCCTATTGAAAACCAATTTGTAATTCCTCAAACTGAATTTGAAGTAACTCCTATTTCGCTAGCAGAAGTTCCAAATACGGCAAACAGAAGTGAATATTTACTCTTAAAAAAACAAGAAGAACTTTTAGAGTTTCAAAAAACTGCTATTAAAGGAGAATATTATCCTACACTTTCACTTGTAGCTGGATATAACTATTTAGGACAAGGTCCAGAAATGCCTCTGTTTGCAAAACCTGCCGACGGCGTTTATTGGTCGGACTATTCTGCCATTGGATTAAATTTAAGAATCCCCATTTTTACTGGTTTCGGAACTCGTTCTAGAGTGCGACAAGCAGATATTGACATCCAAATACTTCAAGAAGATATTAAAGACACGCAACTCGCTCTCGATTTAGATTATAGAAATGCGAAAGCTCAAATTGAAAACAACTTAATAACCATTAAAAACCAAAGTGAAAACATGAAGTTGGCCCGTGATATTTTGGATAATACTAAAAATAATTACCTTCAAGGGTTGGCAACTTTAACTGATTTATTAGACTCCCAAAATGAATCACTAGACGCACAAAACAATTATACAAGAGCAATTTTAAACTATAAAATCGCTGAAATCGCATTAATTAAATCAAGAGGAGAACTTAAAACACTATTAAATTAACAAAAAATGAAAAAGACACTATTAATAATAATTACAATTGTAGCTTCATTAGCCCTAGTTGGGTATGTTTTAACTAAAAACAAAGCAGCAAACAAAGCCAAAACAGATATTGTTGCAGAAAAAAATGCAGCTGTTTCTGTAAAAGTAGCACAAGTAAAGACAGAGAATGTTTCGTTAGATTTTGTCGCTAATGGTAACTTTGCTCCTACGCAAGAATTAAATTTTTCTGCTGAAAAATCAGGAAAAGTAATTAGTGTTTTAGTTGATGAAGGTGACTATGTGAAAGTTGGACAAACATTAGTAATTGTGCGAAGTGACGTTATAAACGTAAATGCTCAAACTGCAAAAGCTGCTTACGAAAATGCTAAATCAGATTATGCTCGCTATGAAAATGCCTTTCAAACCGGTGGAGTAACAAAGCAACAATTAGATCAAGCTAAATTACAATTAACAAATGCTCAGTCTAACTTAACACAAGCAAACATTAACGTTGGCGACACTAAAGTAAAAGCTCCAATCAAAGGATTCGTCAACAAGAGATATATTGAACCGGGATCCATTTTAACAGGAATGCCTGCAACACAAATGTTTGAAATTGTAGACGTTTCTAAATTAAAATTGAAAGTTACCGTAAACGAAAGTCAGGTGGCTAGTTTAAAAATTGGAAATACTGTTGACGTAACTTCTAGTGTTTTCCCAGACAAAGTAGCTAAAGGTAAAATCATTTTTATTGCTCCAAAAGCAGATGAAAGTTTAAATTTTCCAGTTGAAATTGAGATCACAAATAGTGCTAACAGCGACATTAAAGCGGGTATGTATGGAACCGCAACTTTTGCAACCAGCCAAAAACAAGATTTAAAAGTTGTTCCTCGAAATGCTTTCGTAGGAAGTGTAAGCAGCAATCAAATATTTGTGGTTGAAAATGGTGTTGCTAAGTTGAAAAAAGTAACCGCTGGTAGAATTTTAGGTGATCAAGTTGAAATAATTAACGGTTTATCTGATGGAGAAACCGTAATTGTGACAGGTCAGATTAACTTACAAGATGGAAATGCAGTTGAAATTATAAAATAATTAAAAGCATTACGCTGTAAGCCTTAAGCTTTAAAAGAAAATATAAACACACAAAGCTTAAGGTTTATAGCCTATAGCATAAAGCAATCAAGATGAAATTAGCAGAAATATCCATAAAACGTCCCTCGTTAATAATCGTACTCTTTACGATACTAACCCTTGGTGGACTATTCAGTTATAGCCAATTGGGTTATGAATTGATTCCAAAATTCGAAACAAATGTAATTACTGTTTCAACCATCTATCCGGGAGCTTCCCCGAGTGAGGTTGAAAACACCATAACCAAAAAGGTTGAAGACGGAATTGCATCCCTAGAAAACATCAAAAAAATCGATTCAAAATCGTACGAAAGTTTATCTATTGTGTCGATAACATTAACATCAAATGCAGACATTGACATTTCGATGAACGACGCACAACGTAAAATCAATGCTATCGTGAGTGATTTACCCGATGATGCCGAAACGCCAGCTTTAACCAAATTCTCCTTAAGTGATTTACCAATTATGACCATTGGTGCCAACGGAAAAATGGACGAAGCTACTTTTTATGACTTAATTGATAAAAAGATATCTCCCGTTTTATCACGTGTACAAGGTGTGGCTCAAGTAAATATTATTGGTGGTCAAGAACGCGAAATTCAAGTAAATTTGGATGCAGTAAAAATGCAAGGTTACGGACTTTCAGTTCCGCAAGTGCAACAAATAATTTTAACTTCAAATCTAGATTTCCCAACAGGGAATATTCAAACTAGAGATCAAAAAATATTAATTCGTTTAGCCGGTAAATATAAAAATGTTGAAGAATTAAGAAACTTAGTCATATCTTCTAATAACGGAATTGAAGTTCGTTTAAAGGATATCGCTGATGTACAAGACACTCAAAAAATTGCAGAGAAAATCTCAAGAGTGGATCAAAAAAGTGCAATTATTTTGCAAATAATCAAGCAATCGGATGCAAATGCCGTTGCGGTTAGTGAAGAATTAAAAAATGCAATTACCAAACTTGAAACAGATTATAAAAATGCTGAATTATCTTTAAAAATTGCAAAAGACAGTACTGATTATACTTTAGAAGCAGCCGACTCTGTAATCCACGATTTATTGATTGCCGTAATTTTGGTTGCCTTTGTAATGTTATTTTTCTTGCACAGTATTCGAAACTCATTGATTGTAATGGTTTCGATTCCGGCATCGTTGATTGCCACTTTTATCGGGATATACCTTTTGGGATATACTTTAAACTTAATGAGTTTACTAGGACTTTCACTTGTTGTTGGTATTCTAGTAGATGATGCCATTGTGGTACTTGAAAACATTTACAGACACATGGAAATGGGTAAAAAC
>JAKLIC010000085.1 GCA_022709825.1 Bacteroidota bacterium
GGTGCTGAAAACTTTCAAAAAGCAGTTAAGAATTATTTAAAAAAATACGGATTTAAAAATGTCAATACCGATGATTTTTTAAATGAAGTAAAAGCCGTTTCTTCATTTGATACCGAAAATTTTAAACGCATTTGGTTGGAACAATCCGGTTTTGAAGTGAATCAAGCTCTGACTTTACTTCGTAAAAATGCCTTCATGAAATCGTATTTGGAGTTGGTCGATTTGCAAACCAAACCGTTTGCAGAAAAGAAAACTATATTCGTGAACCTTTTAAAAACGGAAGTATTTTATCCAGTCAAAGAAGAAGTGGTTTTTCAATTAGCGGATGTGCCATTTGAAGAAAAAGAAGCTCTTTTAAAATTGGCGATGGATTCCAAAAATCTAAAAGTCCGGCAAGCTATTGCTCGCATCATGGTTGAAATTCCAATCGCTTTTCAAGCAAATTACGAAACACTTTTAAATGATGAATCTTATATTAATAAAGAAATTGCTTTGGGAACTTTATGGAATTTATTTCCCGAAAAACAAGCGGATTATTTGAATCAATCGAAAGATTGGATTGGTTTTAACGATAAAAATTTGCGGATTCTTTGGTTGACATTAGCGTTGATGACGAAAGACTATCTGAACGAAAACAAAGTGAATTTTTACGATGAATTGCTAAATTACAGTTCGCCAAAATACGAAAGCTCCATTCGTCAAAATGCATTGACTAATTTATTGTTTTTGAACCCAAACGATCAAAATATTCTCCGCAATTTAGCTAATGCCACAACTCATCACAAATGGCAATTTACACTTTTTGCCCGTAATCAAATACGTGAATTAATCAAAACGGAACGGCATAAAAAGTATTTTGAAGAGATGCTTCCGAGTTTAAATACTGCAGAACAAAATCAGTTGAGAAGGTTGCTGGAAAACTAGCTCATCAACTGAATCACCTCCGTTTTTAAATAACTCACCGCAATATAACTCGGCGATTGTTTGTCTAATAAATCACTTAAAATCACCTCACGTAATTTGTGAGAACTATCCACTCGTTCGCTCATATTTGATTTGCGAATGTTTTGAATGATGGTGTTTTTTGCCGTTGTTATTACTGTCCAACAATCTTCGGTTAAATAAATTTGTTGCGTCAAATTGTGTTCAAATTCCTGCTCAATTTGCTGAATTAAAAAGGATTCATAGGCATTTTTATCTTCTGAAAAAGGAGCCACACGAATTAATAATTTTGCCGGATTGATGCGTTCTAAAAATAAGACCATACGTTCATAAGCTTGCAATCGCAAGGGTAATGATTCTTTTTGTAATTCTTTTTGTAACAAATAACGACGTCTTCCTTCCTCGTTTTTAGTATGTAAATTAAAAAAATAGTAAGCTACACCTCCGGTAATTAGAGCAGGTAAAGTATAAGATAAAAGTTCAATTATATGAGTGCTTTCCATAGCATTAATTTTTTTATTTTAAAGAATTACAAAAATAGAATTTTAGTTGATAAATCGTAACAATTTTAATTGTAATAAATCATTAGTAAGCTTATTTTTGAACTTTGCTAAAAATACTATGATAAACGAATATATCAATCAACTCAACGAAGCCCAACGTGCACCCGTGCTCCAAAAAGACGGTCCCATGATTGTCATTGCCGGTGCCGGTTCAGGTAAAACGCGAGTGCTAACGATGCGAATTGCTTACTTAATGAGTTTGGGAGTAGATGCGTTCAATATTTTGTCGCTGACTTTTACCAACAAAGCGGCTCGCGAAATGAAGAAACGTATTTCGGATATCGTAGGCAGCAACGAAGCGAAAAACCTTTGGATGGGTACGTTTCACTCGGTTTTTGCTAAAATACTTCGTATCGAAGCAGAGAAATTGGGTTATCCGAGTAACTTCACCATTTATGATGCACAGGATAGTGTTCGCCTCATCGGAGCCATAATCAAAGAAATGCAACTCGACAAAGATGTTTATAAACCCAAACAGGTTTTTAGCCGTATTTCTTCCTATAAAAACTCCTTGATTACGGTGAAAGCCTATTTCAATAATCCCGAATTGCAAGAAGCAGATGCAATGAGCAAAAAGCCCCGAATGGGTGAAATTTACAATAACTATGTGGAACGTTGTTTCAAATCGGGAGCCATGGATTTTGATGATTTATTATTAAAAACCAATGAGTTATTGAATCGTTTTCCCGAGGTGTTGGCCAAATACCAAGACCGTTTTCGCTATATTTTGGTGGATGAGTACCAAGATACAAATCATTCTCAGTATTTAATAGTCCGTGCGTTATCCGATCGGTTTCAGAATATTTGTGTGGTAGGTGATGATGCCCAAAGTATTTATGCGTTTCGAGGAGCAAACATCAACAATATTTTAAATTTCCAGAAAGATTATGCCGATGTGCAAACCTTTCGTTTGGAACAGAATTATCGTTCTACGAAAAACATTGTACAAGCTGCTAATTCCATTATCGATAAAAACAAAACCAAATTAGAAAAAGTTGTTTGGACACACAACCAAGATGGACCCAAAATAAAAGTCAACCGCAGCATCACCGATGGGGAAGAAGGTCGTTTTGTCGCTTCCACTATCTTCGAAGAAAAGATGCGAAACCAAATGAAAAACGGTGAATTCGCTATTTTGTATCGCACTAATGCACAATCACGTGCGATGGAAGATGCGTTGCGAAAACGCGATATTCCGTATCGAATTTACGGCGGGTTATCGTTCTACCAACGCAAAGAAATCAAAGATGTATTGTGTTATTTGCGTTTGGTAATCAACCCGAAAGATGAAGAAGCATTAGTCCGTGTCATCAATTATCCGGCTCGTGGAATTGGTGACAGTACAGTTGAAAAATTGACGGTGGCAGCCAATCATTACAAACGTTCCATTTTTGAAGTGATGGAAAACATCGATAAAATTGACCTCAAACTCAACTCGGGTACCAAACGGAAGTTGGAAGATTTTGTGATGATGATCAAAAGTTTTCAAGTCATCAACGAAAGTCAGGATGCGTTTTATTTAGCCGATCATGTTTCAAAAAAAACGGGATTAGTTCAAGAGCTTAAAAAAGATGGTACTCCGGAAGGAATTGCCCGCATTGAAAATATCGAAGAATTATTAAACGGTATCAAAGACTTCACCGAAGGTCAGAAAGAAATTGATGGAGCTCGTGGAGCTTTATCGGAGTTTTTGGAAGATGTGGCTTTGGCAACCGATTTAGACAAAGATACAGGCGATGACGACCGCGTGGCGTTAATGACCATTCACTTGGCAAAAGGTTTAGAATTTCCAACCGTTTTTGTGGTTGGAATGGAAGAAGATTTGTTTCCAAGTGCGATGAGTTTAAACACCCGAAGTGAGTTGGAAGAAGAACGCCGTTTGTTTTATGTAGCCTTAACCAGAGCCGAACACCAAGCGTATTTGTCGTATGCACAATCGCGTTACCGTTGGGGAAAATTAATGGACAGTGAGCCTTCACGATTTATTGAAGAAATTGACGACCAATATTTGGAATACATTAGTCACACTGAAACGGGTTATCGCTACAAACCAATGATGGACATGGATATTTTTGGTGACGTTGATAAATCGAAATTGCGATTAGCCAAACCAACCAATGGAACGCCTCCCAAACGCTATGGCGAAGAACCTTCTTCCACCATTCGGAAATTAAAACCGGTTTCAGGGAATGCTCCGGCAAGTACTAATTTATTTGATTCCAAACTCGTTCCTGGTAACATCGTCATGCATGAACGTTTCGGTAAAGGCGAAGTCCTCAACCTCGAAGGAGTAGGAGCCGATAAAAAAGCAGAAATTAAATTTGATGTGGGTGGGATTAAGAAGTTGTTGTTGCGGTTTGCGAAGCTGGATGTAATTGGGTAGAAGTTGCCAGTTACGGGTTGCGGGTTTTACGAATCTAAGTACTAAACTAGTAACTCACATCCTGATGAAATCTTAACATGACCTGAATTGAAAGAATTAAAATTAAATAATAATAAAACCTTAGTGCCTTAGCACCTTAGTACCTCAGTACCTTTAAAATGAAATACTCAAGACTAACTAAAGAACAATTCGAAGCCCTCCACCAAGAATTCGCTAATTTTTTAGCTACCCAATCTATTGACAAAAAAGAATGGGATGAAATGAAAGCCAACAAACCCGAAGCTGCCGAACAAGAACTCGATGTATTCTCCGATTTAATATGGGAAGGTGTTTTGAGTCAAACCAACTATTTGGAACATTTTTCAAAAAATCACATCTTCCTTTTTCATTGTTTGGAAGAAGAAGTACAATCCATTGTTTTGAAAACACTAGAACCTGAAGTTGATTTTATGACATCCAAAGGGTTGGAATGGATGGTCAATAATTTGTTTACAGATGCCATTGACATTCACGTAGGCAGAAAAAAATATGAAGGAGAAAAAAATGCTGCTATTTTTGACATCATCCAACAAGGAGCGATTTTAAGTGACGGACAATTGTACCAACAGATTAATAAAATAGTCAACGTAAAGTAATTTTTGAACCTCAGTACCTTTAAAATGGATATTCAAAACAAAATTCAATCCCTTCGTGACGAACTCAATCAACACAACCACAATTATTATGTGTTAGATAAACCTACTATTTCCGATTTTGAATTTGACCATTTGTTGAAAGAGTTACAAGAGTTGGAAACCCAACATCCTGAGTTTTTTGATGAGAATTCACCAAGTCAACGAGTGGGTGGTAGCATCACCAAAAATTTCAATACGGTTGTTCACGAACACCGCATGTATTCGTTGGATAATTCCTATTCAACTGAAGATTTGATGGATTGGGAAAATCGTATTCAAAAGATATTAGGAAATGTTGAACTAGAATATACATGCGAATTAAAATACGACGGAGCTTCGATTAGTATTACCTACGAAAATGGAAAACTGAAAAGAGCCGTTACACGTGGTGATGGATTTCAAGGCGATGAAGTGACCAATAATATCAAAACCATTCGATCGATTCCGTTACAATTGAAAGGAACTTATCCACCAAAGTTTGATATTCGAGGTGAAATTATTTTACCCTTTGCCGGATTTGAAAAAATGAACCAAGAGTTGATTGAAATTGGCGAAACACCGTATTCCAATCCGCGAAATACGGCTTCCGGAAGTTTGAAATTGCAAGACAGTGCAGAAGTTGCAAAGCGTCCATTAGATTGTTTGTTGTATTTTATTGTGGGTAATAATTTACCGTTTAAAACCCAATATGAAGGTTTAGAAACAGCTCGAAAATGGGGATTTAAAGTCCCAAGTCAGGCAAAACTAGCCAAGAATATGCATGAAGTATTGGATTATATTTCTTATTGGGATGTACATCGCCATGATTTAACTTATGAAACTGATGGCGTGGTAATCAAAGTAAATAGTTTGCAACACCAAGATGAATTGGGTTACACTGCCAAATCACCTCGTTGGGCAATCGCTTATAAATTCAAATCGGAGCAAGTCTCCACCCGTTTGAATTCGATTTCTTATCAAGTAGGAAGAACGGGAGCAATTACTCCGGTGGCGAATTTAGAACCGGTTCAATTGGCGGGAACCATTGTGAAACGTGCATCTTTACACAATGCAGATCAAATTGAAAAGTTGGATATTCGTGTGGGCGATATCGTTTTTGTAGAAAAAGGAGGAGAAATCATTCCTAAAATTATTGCGGTTGCCCAAAGAGGAACTGAAGTGGAACCTACGAAATACATTACCCGTTGTCCGGAATGTAATACTGAATTAGAACGAAAAGAAGGAGAAGCCAACCATTATTGTCCGAATTTTTATGGTTGTCCACCACAAATCATAGGCAGAATTCAACATTACATCACCCGAAAAGCAATGGATATTGAAGGTTTGGGAGGTGAAACAGTAGCTTTATTGTATCAAAATGGCTTGGTGAAAAATTATGCCGATTTATATGATTTAAAAATTGAGCAAATTCTTCCGTTGGAAAGAATGGCACAAAAAAGTGCAGAGAATTTAATCAACGGTATTGAAAAATCAAAAGAAGTACCTTTTGAACGGGTTTTGTATGCATTGGGAATTCGCTACGTTGGTGAAACAGTGGCCAAAAAATTAGCCAAGCATTACAAAAGTATTGACTCTATTGCGAATGCTAGTTTGATGGATTTGATTTTAGTAGATGAAATCGGTGAGAAAATTGCACAAAGTGTGATTGAGTTTTTTGAAAATCCTGAAAATAGAATAGCCGTTGAAAGGCTTAAAAATGATGGTATCCAATTTGAACTTAAGGAAAGCAATTCTCAAGTGAGTAACAAATTTGAAGGAAAAACGTTTGTAGTTTCAGGTGTTTTTGAAAAATTTTCCCGAGACGATTTGAAAAAAGCCATTGAAGATAACGGTGGAAAAGTAGGAAGTTCGATTTCTGCCAAAACAAATTATGTGATTGCCGGTGAAAATATGGGACCGGCAAAATTAGAAAAAGCTAATCAATTGGGCATAAAATTGATAAGTGAAAATGATTTTATACTTTTACTGAATGGGTAAACTAAAACCGGCAATTGGCTTATATTTTATTTCCAGCATTTTGGTATTAATTGCTGTTGTTTTTAATTTGAATGAATTAGAACAAATTGCAAAACCAATTGTTATACCTTCTATCTTTTT
>JAKLIC010000086.1 GCA_022709825.1 Bacteroidota bacterium
GAACATTATCAATCACAAGGAGCTTTAAAAATTGCTGCTTATAACAATTATGATGAAACTTCTGAGGCTACAATTTCTTCAGACGGTACTATTTTAATTTTAGGAATAGAAACAGATTTTACTCATGGTGGTTCTGATTTATACTTTTCAAAAAAGAAAGAAGATGGCACTTTCGGATTTCTTCAAAACATGGGTAAAATGATTAATTCTGCTGCCGATGAAGGAATGCCACAATTGCTTTCAGATAATAAAACTATTGTTTTTAGCACTAATGGATTCAGTGGCTATGGTGAATATGATATTTATGTTTCTTACCGTTTGGACGAAACTTGGAAAAATTGGTCTGAACCTCAAAATCTGGGTAAAAAAATAAATTCAAATGATTTTGATGGGTTGCCTTTTTATGATGAAAGAGATGAAAAATTATATTTTATTCAAGCAATAGATGGTATACAATATTTAAAGCAGGTGACTATTCCAAAGTCAGATTTAATGAAAAGTTAAAAATAGGGCATTTGTCGTATTGTATGAAAAGGCGATACAATGCAATTTTGCTTTACTAATCTTAAATAAAAGAATAATAATGAAAACAATTTCAAAACTCAGTGTTTTAGTTTTATTGACTGCTACAATTTTCACTTCGTGTTCTAGTGACGATGGTGGAGGTTCAGCTCTTCCAAGTGGAAGTTATGTAAAAGCATCCATTGATGGTGCCGATTTTCAATCAACGGAACAGTTAACTGTTTCGGCCTATTCAACCGGAAATTTAGTAATTCAAGGTTCGTTAATGGATGGCACAACTATTTCGTTAAACTTGGGAGCAATAGATCATAGTTTAGAAACAGGTGTTTATAATGTCAATGCAACAAACAATTTTGATGTCAATTTTGGAAGCTGTAACTTCATGAAATTAGTAAATATGTCGGCAGTAGCATATAATTCTGTGAATTGCGAAAATGCGACCGGTACAATCGAAATCACTTATATTGATGAAACAAAAGTAGAAGGAACATTTAGTTTTGTGGGCAAAGAAGTGAAAGCGGACGAAACGTGTAATGGAGGAACAGTAAGTATTACTAACGGAAGCTTTAGAGGAATTTTTTCTAACTAATAAATTTAAGAAACAATGAAAAAAAATATATTTAAAATAGGACTTGTGATGATAACAATTGGATTTTTCAGTTGTAGTAACGATGATAATGATGGTGGTTCAACCGCTCAGGAAGAGTTGAGTTTTAAGGTAGATGGAACCTCAATTGTAGCCGATGAGTTTGAAGCAGTTTTATATACAAATGCAGTAGCCGGCGGAAGGTATATTGATGTTTATGGAAGTAAAAACGGAAATGATTTTGCAGAATTTCATTTTCCTGCTAAAACAGGAAGTTTTCCTGCTCAACAATCGTTCGATATGGCATCTTGTTGGTTGACTTATGAAAATGGCGTCAATTATCCGGATAATTACTTTCATTCAACTTCAGGTACATTAACGGTAACAGTTTGTGATACCGTAGCCAATAAAATTGAAGCAACATTTAATTTTACAGGAAATAATTCATCTGTTGATAAAGTCATCACTGACGGAAAATTAAAGATTAACTCCATCACACGTCAATAAAAAGAAGTTTTGTTTAATTCTGACTTATGGACTTAGAATGATTTGATTAAATTTTAGTAAATTTTTTAGTACTTCTCAAACTTTTAAACCAAGTTTGGGAAGTTTTTTATACGTCAAATGACGTATTGTGTAGCAATCAAAAATAGTTCAACTTTGTACTAACCGATAAAAATGCGTACTATGAAAACTGTCAAACCCTTACGAGTAGCTCTACTGCTTTACCTTCTTGCCTTTTTGGTATTGTTGCTGAATTTAATACAAATTTTAAAATAGGTAATAAATTATTATTCACTGCATTTTTTGATTGACCACTTACTTTTTTTTATGGAGAGTGGTTTGTTTTTATCAAATTCTTATACAAAAGGATTTAATAATTTACTGCTCTAGTTTTAGTAACCATTAAATTATTAATTTAGTACATAATTTTTTATGATTTATTGGATGAGAGTCATTTATTGTATTTTATTTTTTTTCCTTACACAACTTTTATTTTCACAAAATGTAGATAGCTTGTATCAAGTTGTTAGAAATCAAAAAAATGATTCTATTAAAATTGATGCATTGTATAAATTGTCAAATATATTTTTGAGCTCAAATTTAACGGAAGCGAATAAATTGAATAGGCAATCTTTTACACTTTCAAAAAGAAAATACCTCGATTTTGGCCTAGCTAAATCATTCAATATAAAAGGGATAATTTTTGATATCAATGGAAAATCAGACAGTGCATTATACTGTTATCAAAAAGCTATTTACCATTCTAAAAAAGCAAAATTATTTGCCACTCAAGCATCCGCATTCAACAACATTGGATTATTAGAATGGAATAAAGCAAATTATCTAAATGCTCTGAAATATTATAATTTAGGTTTGCAAATTTTTGAAAAAATTAATGATAAAAAAGGGCAAGCCAACACCCAGAGTAATATCGGACTTATTTATCAAAGTTTGAATGATAAAATAAATGCTGAAAAATATTTTTTTCAATCGTTGAAATTAAGAGAAGAAATTCATGATTATTATGGTATATCTGTGAGTTATACAAATTTGGGTCGATTTCATGAAGATGCAAATGAAAATGAAAAAGCGATTTTTTATTATGAAAAAGCAATTTCTAATAAAAGAAAAATAAATGATTTAAGAGGCATCGCCATTACACTGAATAATTTATCGTCCTTACAATACAATGAGCGTAAAATAGCAGAAGCTTATTCTTCCTGCCTTGAGGCCATTCAAATTGGGGAACAACTTGAAGCACCATCCATTCTAGCTTATGCTTACCTAGGTTTAACGGATATTTACAGGGCAAAAAAAGATATAGTAAAAGCAAAAGAAGCGAATGAATTAGCCAAAAAATATTGTATTGAGACGGAAGATCAGGCCGGTTTAAAAAATTATTATTATGGCGAAATACAATTAGCACTATTACAAAATGATTTTAAGGCAGCTTATTTAAATCAAGTAAGTAAAGATTCATTGCAAAATGTAATTATTGGATTAGAAGTACAAAAAGCAGTATCAGAGATTGAAACAAAATATCAAGTTGAAAAAAAAGAAAAAGATTTAGCCAGGGCTAAAGTAAAAGTGGCAGAAAGAGAACTAGAAATAAAACAAAAAAATACGCAATTGTATTTGTCAATTGGTGCCTCTGTCACTTTCTTATTAATTGGTTTTTTGTTTTACAACCAACAAAAATTAAAAAACACACAGCTTATCAAAGAAAATGAATTGAAAGAAGCCTTGGTTAAAATTGAAACTCAAAATAAGTTGCAGGAACAAAGACTCCAAATTTCCAGAGATTTGCATGATAACATCGGTTCCCAATTAACGTTTATCATTTCTTCCATTGACAATTTAAAATATTTTGATATTGCTAAAGAAAAGTTAGTAACAAAATTTGATGATATTAGTGGATTTACTCAAAATACAATCACCGAATTGAGGGATACGATTTGGGCCATGAATAAAAATGAAATTACACTTGAAGATTTGCAAATAAGGATTATTAATTTTATTGAAAAGGCTAAAGTGGCTACACATGGAATTGCTTTTGAATTTTCAATAGACAAAAAATGCCCAAGCAACCTTAAATTTTCATCTGTGGAAGGAATGAATATTTATAGAATTATACAAGAAACTCTTAATAATTCCATTAAGCATTCCGGATGTACTTCCATAAAAATTCAAATTTATATCGCCAACAATACATTAATAATTGAAATAAGTGATAATGGTAAAGGGTTTTTATTGAACGAAATAATAGAAGGTAATGGACTTTCTAATTGTAGAAAACGAGCTCAGGAACTAGGGGCAGAAATTGATTTTATAACCCTTGAAAAAGGCAGTTTAGTTAAATTGTCTTTAAATCATTTTAATAGTTGATACAATGAAAAAAATAATTGAAAAGGGGTTTGGATTAAAATATGTTTTTCTGATTTTATTTTTTGTTCAATTGGCAAATGGTCAGTCTTTTGAGACCTATTCAGCTAAGCAATTGAACGAAAAAGCCATGGACATTCACAGAACGGAACCCGAAAAAGCCATGCAGCTAGTAAAATCAGCAGAAAAAAAAGCATTGCAACTTGAAAATAAAAAGGAGTTGTCTGTCACATATAGTAATTATGCTGTTCTTTTTCGTTTAAAAGGGGAATTTAAAGAAGCTATAAAATATGCAGAGAAAGCCTTAAAATTATCAAATGATTCACTTTTAATTGCTTCTTGCAACAATACCATTGGAGCCTGTAAAAGATCATTGGGGTTTTATGAAGAAGGACTAAAGAATTATTTGATTGCTTTAAAAATATATGAATCAAAAAAGGATATTGATCAACAAGGAACAGTAATCAATAACATTGGCATGATTTACAGTCAGATGGATCTGCTCGAAAAGGCAAAAGTATATCATCGAAAAGCAATTGCTATATTTCAAAAATCGAAGTATCAAAAAGGACTTTCGGAATCCTATAATAACTTAGCAATCGCTTTAGCCAACCAAGACAGTTTGACAAAAGCATTGCGTTATTTTAATTATTCTCTCCAAATAGAGGAAAAATTAAAAGATAAAAAAGGAATTGCCGAATCATATAATAATGTAGCAGGAATTTATTATTATTTACAACAAATAGATTCAGCCAAATATTATTTTGAAAAATCAGTTGAATTAGAACGAGAAATTAAAAATTTTCCGGGAGTAGCTGCCAGTTATAATAATTTGGCACTCGTAATGCTGGAATTTAAAAGAAATGCAAGTGCTAAAAATTATATAGACAGTGCTTTTTATTATGCAAAAAAATCAAAAGTAGCAGAAGATTATGTGAATGCTTTAGAAAATTATGCCTTATATTATGAAGCATTATCGGATTATAAAACAGCAAATGATTATAACAAAAAGTTTTTTACAGCGAAAGACAGTGTTTTTAAAAATTCTAATTTAGAAAATCTTCATGAATTAGAAGTGAAATATAAATCGGCTCAAAAAGATGCTGAAATTTCAAAAAACAAAGCAGAAATTGCAGAGAATGAACTGCAAATAAAACAAAAAAACACAATTATTTACGGCTCAGTCGGGTTTGCCATTTTGCTGGGATTAGTAGGTTATCTTTTCTATAATCAACAAAAAATTAAAAATATACAACTACTCAAAGAAGTTGAATTAAAAGAAGCATTGGTAAAAATTGAAACCCAAAATAAGTTACAAGAGCAGCGACTACAAATTTCAAGAGATTTACACGATAACATCGGTTCACAATTGACTTTTATTATTTCATCCATTGACAATTTAAAATATTTTGATATTGCCAAAGAAAAATTGGTTTCAAAATTTGACAATATCAGTGGTTTTACCCGAAATACCATCACAGAATTACGTGATACCATTTGGGCAATGAATAAATCCTCAATTTCAGTGGAAGATTTACAAATCAGGATCACTAATTTTATTGATAATGCTCAATTAGCTGTTCATGGTATTACATTTGAATTTAGTATTGACCCGAATGTCAATTCAGCTCATGAATTTACTTCGGTGGAAGGAATGAATGTGTATAGAATTATTCAAGAAGCGGTAAATAATGCTGTAAAATATGCTCAAGCAAAACAAATTATTGTGCATTTGAAAGAAGAAAATTCAGTATTGTTTTTTAATATTACTGATGATGGAAAAGGGTTTTCAGTAGCAGAAGTTCATTTAGGGAATGGTTTAAATAATATGCAAAAAAGAGCTTCGGAAATAGGAGCTGAAATAATTATAGATTCAAAAGAAAATCAAGGGACAACAGTGTTGATAAAATATCCAATTTAACAATATAAGGCAAATGCCGTATGGAACAGTCTTTAATTATAAATTAAATTTGAAGTTCAATTTGGGGAAATTATGAATCAATTTATTTTAGGCTTGTTATTTTTAATTTATACACTATTGATAGTTTATTTTAAAAATAAAACCAATGCACAAGTTAAAGAACATCAAAAAATAATGTTGCATCTGCTTTATCAAATAAACAAGGAGCAAAACATTAAAAATGAAAGAAATGATTTGACTCATGAAAATGCCATAATAGAAGAAAATACTCAAAATATGTTGACAGCAATCCAATTGAAACTTGAATTTTTGCATCTCATATCAACTACTAATTTATCTTAATTTTAACCCTATGAATATCAAACTTGCTATCATTGACGACAATAGTTTTTTGATTAAAGCCATACAAGAGAAGTTGTCTTTTTTTGATGATATTCAAGTGAAGTTTTCTGCCTTAAATGGAGCAGAATTATTAACAAAACTGGATGTTAATCACAACATTGATGTCTTATTGATGGATATTGATATGCCTGTTTTAAATGGCATTGAAGCCACTGCCATAGTCAAACAAAAATATCCTCACATTAAAGTTATAATGCTCACTGTTTTTGATAATGATGAAAATATTTTTAATGCAATTAAAGCTGGTGCAGATGGCTATTTGTTGAAAGAAGTTAACCCAACCGATTTGCATCAGGGAATCATCGAAACATTAAATGGCG
>JAKLIC010000087.1:0-248 GCA_022709825.1 Bacteroidota bacterium
AATATTAGTAATGTGTACACGAGAACCGGCTTCATCTAATGCATCAATTGCTTTGTCCGGTAAAAATCGGTCAGACATGTAACGACTGGTTAATTTTACACAGGCATCAATGGCTTCCGGTGTGTAAGTTACGCTGTGATGATCTTCATATTTACCTTTGATATTATTTAAAATGGTAATGGTTTCTTCAATTGAAGTTGGTTCAACAATCACTTTTTGAAAACGACGTTCTAAAGCACCATCTTTTT
>JAKLIC010000087.1:258-6545 GCA_022709825.1 Bacteroidota bacterium
CACCAATACATTGTATTTCACCTCTTGCCAAAGCTGGTTTGAACATATTTGAAGCATCTAACGAACCTGTTGCTCCACCGGCACCAACAATCGTATGAATTTCATCTATAAACAGAATGATATCGTCGTTTTTTTCTAATTCATTCATGACGGCTTTCATACGTTCTTCAAACTGACCGCGGTATTTTGTTCCGGCAACTAAGCTTGCTAAATCAAGTGTAACAACTCTTTTGTTAAACAAAATACGAGAAACTTTCTTTTGAATAATTCGTAAGGCTAAACCTTCAGCAATGGCCGATTTACCTACACCAGGTTCACCAATTAAAAGCGGATTATTTTTCTTTCTTCTGCTTAAAATTTGTGAAACACGTTCGATTTCTTTTTCACGTCCAACTACAGGATCTAGTTTTCCTTCTTCGGCCATTTCTGTTAAATCACGACCAAAATTATCTAACACAGGGGTTTTAGATTTTTTGTTAGTTTTACTTGCCGGATTATTAAAACTACCTTCTTTTAAACTGTCATCTTGTCCGGAATCATCATTAAACGATTCGTTTTTTGGGAAGCTGTCAGTATACTCGTCTTCGTTGTTATTTGGTATCATATTCAGATATTGTTCTTTAGCTGAGTCGTAGTCGATTTTCAGCTTGTTTAATAATTTAGTTGTAGGATCATTCTCGTTCCTTAAAATACAAAGCAGAAGATGTGCCGTACTAATAGACGAACTTTGGTAAACTTTTGCTTCTAAAAAAGTTGTTTTTAAAGCTCGTTCTGCCTGACGGGTGAGATGTAAGTTTTTCTTTTCGTTTCCGGCTTCAGCATTTGGATTTGGCGGACTCAGTATTTCAACTTTCTTTCGCAAATAATCTAAATCAATATCTAAATTATTTAAAATTGTAATTGCTTTTCCGTTGCCGTCTCTCAAAATGCCTAACATTAAATGCTCAGTTCCAATAAAGTCATGACCTAATCGTAAAGCTTCTTCTTTACTGTAAGTAATGACATCTTTGACTCTTGGAGAAAAATTATCGTCCATTGCGTATATTTTAATAGGTAAATTTAGTAAATATGATTGGCAAATGCAAAAATCATTCCGATGCCTATCTAATGTCAGCTAATTGACAAAAAAAAGTTAATAATAAAAGTTAAAGTAGCGTATAATTATTAACTAAAAAACACCTTCATTTTGTTAATAAATCATTGAAATTACTTTACTGATTTGCTTTAAAAAAGCATGGAAATTCGTATATTAGCACGTTTTGAAATAACTATAATTTTAATATATAAATACTTATGTCTGAAGGAGAAAAGTTAATTCCTATTAACATCGAAGACGAAATGAAATCAGCTTACATCGATTATTCGATGTCGGTTATTGTGTCACGTGCTTTGCCGGATGTTAGAGATGGTTTGAAACCAGTACACCGTAGAGTTCTTTACGGAATGTATGATTTAGGAGTTTTTTCGAATAGAGCTCACAAAAAATCCGCTAGAATAGTTGGAGAAGTTTTAGGTAAATATCACCCACACGGCGATACATCGGTTTATGATGCTATGGTTCGTATGGCTCAGGAATGGAGTTTACGTTATTTATTAGTTGATGGTCAAGGTAATTTTGGTTCAGTAGATGGTGACAGCCCGGCAGCAATGCGTTATACTGAAGCCAGGATGCAAAAAATTTCGGAAGAAATTATGGCTGATATCGAAAAAGAAACTGTTGATTTTCAATTAAACTTTGACGATACGTTATATGAACCTAAAGTTATGCCGACAAAAGTTCCAAATCTTTTGATAAATGGAGCTTCCGGTATTGCCGTAGGTATGGCAACCAATATGCCTCCTCATAATTTAACCGAGGTTGTCAATGGAACGTTAGCTTATATTGACAATACTGAAATTGAGATTGATGAATTAATGGACTACATCAAAGCTCCGGATTTTCCAACAGGCGGGATTATCTATGGCTATGATGGTGTTCGTGAGGCATTCAAAACAGGTCGTGGACGTATTGTTATGCGTGCTAAAACAGGTTTTGAAGAAAGTAATGGTAGAGAAGCTATCATCGTAACTGAAATTCCATATCAGGTCAATAAGGCGGATATGATTAAAAAAACAGCCGATTTAGTTAACGATAAGAAAATTGAAGGTATTTCAAACATTCGAGATGAATCGGATAGAAATGGTATGCGAATCGTTTATGAATTAAAACGAGATGCAGTTCCAAATGTCGTTTTGAATACACTATATAAATATACACAATTACAATCTTCGTTCAGTGTAAACAATATTGCATTGGTAAACGGTCGTCCTCAAATGTTGAATTTGAAAGAATTGATTCACTATTTTGTGGAACACCGTCATGATGTTGTAGTTCGAAGAGCTAAGTTCGATTTGCGTAAAGCAGAAGAAAGAGCTCATATTCTTGAAGGTTTAATTATTGCATCTGATAATATAGATGAAGTAATTGCTTTGATTCGTAGTTCAAAAGACGGAGACGAAGCCAGAACAAAGTTAATTGAGCGTTTTTCACTTTCAGAAATTCAAGCACGAGCAATTGTTGAAATGCGTTTGCGTCAACTTACCGGTCTTGAGCAAGATAAATTGCGTGCCGAGTATGAAGAAATCATGAAATTGATTACTCACTTAAGAGAATTATTAGCTAATAAAGATTTGAGAATGCAAGTTATCAAAGATGAGTTAGTTGAAATTCGTGATAAATATGGTGACGAAAGACGTTCGGTTATTGAATATTCAGGTGGGGATGTTAGTATTGAAGATTTAATAGCTGATGAAAATGTAGTGATTACTATCTCTCATGCCGGTTATATTAAACGTACAAACTTATCTGAATACAAAACACAAAATAGAGGAGGAGTTGGTCAAAAAAGTGCCGGTACAAGAGATCAAGATTTCTTAGAGCATTTATTTGTAGCCACAAACCACCAATATATGTTATTCTTTACTCAAAAAGGAAAATGTTTCTGGATGAGAGTTTATGAAATTCCGGAAGGAAGTAAAACATCAAAAGGAAGAGCAATTCAAAATTTAATAAACATTGAAAATGATGATAAAGTAAAAGCTTTCATCTGTACGCAAGACTTGAAAAATGAAGAATATATAAATAGTCATTATGTGATTATGGCGACTAAACAAGGTCAAGTTAAAAAGACGTTGTTGGAGCAATATTCTAGACCAAGACAAAATGGAATTGCGGCTATTACTATTAAAGAAGATGATGAATTACTAGAAGCAAAATTAACTAACGGAAAAAGTCAAATTTTAGTGGCTGTAAAATCCGGAAAGTTAGTTCGATTTGAAGAAAGCAAAACTCGTCCGATGGGAAGAAATGCATCAGGTGTTCGTGGAATTACTTTAGCAGACGATAAAGATGAAGTAATTGGCATGGTTTCTGTAAATGATATGAGCAGTGAAATATTAGTTGTTTCTGAAAATGGTTACGGAAAACGTTCTTCATTAGAAGATTATAGAATTACGAACCGTGGCGGTAAAGGAGTGAAAACGCTTAATATTACTGATAAAACAGGACGATTAGTTTCTATTAACAGTGTAACGGATGCTGATGATTTAATGATTATCAACAAGTCTGGATTGACTATCAGAATGGAAGTTTCTGATTTAAGAGTCATGGGAAGAGCCACACAAGGTGTTCGATTAATCAACATTAAAGGAAATGATTCTATTGCTGCAGTAACCAAAGTTATGAAAGAAGAAGCTGTGGAAGAAGTAGAATTTGAAGATGTAACAGCTGCCGTTTTAAACAGTGATTCAACATCAGAAACAACTGACTTTGAAGATGACAGTGATGAAACAACAGAAGAAAACGAAGAAACCCAAGAATAAATATTAATTAAATTTGATTTACCATGAAAAGTAGATACATCATTCCAGCCTTTGCTTTGATGTTAAGTTTGAGTACAATGGCTCAAAAAGATCAATTAAAAGCGTTGGAAAAAGCAACCAAAAATTATGAAACAACAGCAGTTAAAAATGCATTAGCCGCTGCAGAAGCTGTCATAGCAACAGCACCGGATGCAGAAAAAGCTCATTTTTATTTTCTGAAAGGAAATGCTTTATTAGAACTTTCAAACCACAATGTTGAATCGGGAAATAATTTGATTTTAGCAGCAAAATCGTATCAAGATCTTATTGCATTAGAAAAATCAATGGGAAAATCTAAGTATACTTCTCAAGCAGAAGCATCTTTAGCCACTGTTCGCGATAATTTGGTAAATTCTGCCATTGCTGATAACAAAGCTGACAAATACAAAGAAGGTACAGAGAAACTATACCAAGCTTATAGAATTAGTCCAAAAGACACGGTTTATTTATATTATGCAGCAAACGGAGCCATCAGAACAAAAGATTATGATACGGCAATTGAGTATTTAAAACAATTGAAAGATTTAAATTATACCGGAAAGGCCACAGAATATTTTGCAACTGATAAAGCTACAAAAGCTGAAACTTCCTTTGGAACCAAAGCTGAAAGAGATTTATACATTAAAGCCGGGACTCATGAAAAACCAAGAGAAGAAAAAGTTCCGTCTGTAAGAGGTGAAGTATACAGAAATTACTCTATTCTTTTGGCTGAAAAAGGTCAAGTTGACAAAGCATTGCTTGAAATACAAGCAGCCAGAAAACTATATCCTAATGATATGGACTTTGTTTTGATTGAAGCAGATTTTTATAATAGAAAAGGCGATGTTGAAAATTATGTTAGAATTATAAAAGAAGCTTCTGATAAAAATCCAAAAGATGCGGATTTAGTATATAATTTAGGTGTTGCTTATACAAAAATGAACAATGAAGTTGAAGCAACAAAATATTTCAAAAAAACAATTGAAATGAAACCGGATTATGTTAATGCATATATCAATTTAGCAAATTTTAAAATTGATGAGCAGTCCAGAATATTTGAGGAAATGAATAGTTTAGGTAATTCATCTGCTGAAAATAAAAAATACAACGAGTTGATGGATAAAAAGAATAAATTGCTTGAAGAGGCTATACCTTATCTTGAAACAGCATTAACTTATAAACCTAATAACTTGGATATTTTAAATTTGATGACCCAAATTTATCCCACTTTAGGAATGGATGATAAATATAAAGAAACAAAAGCTAAAATAGAATCGATTAAAGCACAATAGCAAAACAAATCTAATAATAAATACCCCCAAAAAGCTAACACTATTTGGGGGTGTTTTTTTAGATAATTTTCTTAATAACTCTCAATTTATGAGTATGTCGATTAGTATCAGCATTATAAATTCCTAAATGATCTAAACGGTCAATACGAACTTTACCACTCGCATGAATAATATAATTGTCATGCATAATGATGCCAACATGTATTATTTTCCCTTCTTCATTATCAAAAAAGGCTAGGTCACCAGGTTCACTTTCTTCAATAAAACTTAAAGCTTCTCCCTGTGTGGCTTGTTGTGAAGCGTCTCTTAATAATTTATAGCCGTTAAGTTTATATACCATTTGTGTAAAACCGGAACAGTCGATTCCAAAAGGTGTCTTACCACCCCATAAATAGGGAGCATTCAAATACATGAAAGCGGTTTTTAATAATTCGGATTTAGGTTTTACACCCGTAGCCTTCATTCCTTCAAATTCGTAATTGTATTTGTTTATTCCTTCGTAATTTAAAAAAGTTAGTGAAGCCCCTAGAGGTACTGGCATCAATAAATTTGAATCACTGGTAATATATTCGACTAAATCATTGTTGAGTATTTGTAAACTGCCTGAAATTTCATTAAAATCCATTTCAGATATAATTTGGCATTGTTTTGAATCAATCCATCCTTGATATCCATCAAACTCTAAACGTATCTTAAACCATTGCTTAAGTTGCTCTAGTATCTCAAAATGCTCACCAAACAAAACTTGCGACACTTGTTCGCTTCGATCGTTAGGTTCAATTCGTAGAGGTATGATAGCAAGATTACAGATTCCGTACATGAATTTGGGGCTATTTCAAGTGTTAAGATGCTCTTTCAATTACAACTGCTGAAGCACCACCGCCACCGTTACAAATAGCCGCAGCACCTATTTTTGAATTGTTTTGTTGTAAAACATTTAGTAAAGTAACAATTATTCTTGCTCCTGAACAACCTAACGGATGCCCTAAGGAAACAGCACCTCCATTGACATTAATTTTTGATTCGTTTAATCCAAGTAATTGTGAGTTGGCTAAACCAACAACCGCAAAAGCTTCATTAAATTCAAAAAAATCAACCTCGGAAATTGAAATACCG
>JAKLIC010000088.1 GCA_022709825.1 Bacteroidota bacterium
CACCACCAATTAAGAACGGTAAAGGATTATAACCACTTGCGGTCATCATCCAAGTTAAGGTAGCCGAGGCAACCAATAATAAAAGCATAATTAAACTTTTATTAATAGTTCCTGAAACAGTCATGGTTTCATTGTAATCAATTAGAACCGAACGATTTCCTTGTTCATCAACCTCTACTGTTTGAGGTTTATTGAATGATTTGCTTTTAAAAAATGGATTGTTTGAAGTCATATTTTTTAATTTTTTGTCTTTCAAATATAAATAAAATTATGGAATATCAGATACGCGTAAGGTATTCACCATTCCTTTATCCGCAATTGGCATGGCGGCTAAATTGATGACCATGTCGCCTTTATCTACAAACCCTTTTGCTTTGGCAATCATATTTACATCTTCCACTGTATCATCAGTGCTGGCAAATTTGTCATAATAAAAAGAGCGAACTCCCCATAATAAATTTAATTGTGTTAAAATTCGTTTGTTAGAAGTAAACACTAAAATATGGGCACTTGGTCGCCAAGCCGAAATTTGAAAAGCGGTATAACCACTATTAGTCAATGTAGAAATAGCTTTGGCTTTAATTTCATTTGCCATGACTGCAGCATGAAAACAAATGGATTTTGTAATGAATCGTTTTGTGCGAACATGAGGCGGGTTGTGCGGAACTTGAATAAGCGGACTGTCTTCTACTGATTTGATGATTTTGGTCATGGTTTCAATAACTTCAACCGGATAATTTCCAACAGAAGTTTCGCCTGAAAGCATAACGGCATCGGCACCATCCATGACAGAGTTGGCTACGTCATTTACTTCAGCTCTGGTTGGTGTTAAACTCGTAATCATAGTTTCCATCATTTGAGTAGCTACAATAACAGGAATTCTGGCTGTTTTGGCACGATGAATCAATTTTTTCTGAATTAACGGAACTTCCTCTGCCGGAACTTCAACACCAAGGTCACCACGGGCAACCATTAAACCATCACAAAAGGCAACAATTTTATCGATATTTTCAACGGCTTCCGGTTTTTCTATTTTTGCTATGATTGGAATTTTATGTTCTGAATGTTTGGCAATCATATCTTGTAATTCTTCCAAATCTTTTGGTGTTCTCACAAAGGATAGAGCAATCCAATCTACATTGTTTTCAATGGCAAATAAAGCATCTTTCACGTCTTTTTTAGTTAAAGCCGGTAAAGAAACTTTTGTATTTGGGAGGTTAACCCCTTTTTTAGATTTCAATGGACCACCTTGAATAACACGACAAACCACTTCTGTTGTTCCGTTTGTTTCCAAAGCTTCAAACATCAGTTTTCCATCGTCTAAAAGTATTTTTTCTCCGGGCTTAACGTCTCTTGGAAATTCTTTGTAATTCATGTAAACCCGTTCTGCAGTCCCCGGTATATCTTCCGCAGTTTGAAAGGTGATAATGTCGCCTTTGCTGACTACAACGTCTTCTTTCATCACACCTACTCTTAATTTAGGACCTTGAAGGTCGGCTAAAATAGCAGTTGTGTATCCAAATTCTTCATTTAAACCACGAATAATATCAATTCGTTCTTTCACATCGGCATAGTCAGCATGGGAAAAATTGATTCGGAATACGTTTACTCCGGCATCAATCATGTTTTTAATGATTTCTTTTGAACTGCATGCTGGCCCTAGGGTGGCAACAATTTTAGTTTTTTTGTTGGTTGGCATAATTATTTAAAAAATTAAATTGTTTTTAGATTTTAGTTGACTTTTTTTCACAGGATAAACAGTGGTGACTTGGTCAATAGTTTTTAGTTTATTTGTAATTGATATGGTATTTATTTGTTTTTCATCCCCTTCAATTTTGAGGAAATAATCTACTTTTTTTAATTCAGGTAATAAGTAATAGGTGTTTGTAAATTCCTGCTGTGCATTGAATAGGTTAACAGTATTGTTTTTTTGAAGAAGGCTGATTTCTTTTTTGTTTTCAATTAATGTCCAAAAAACCGATTTCTTTTCATCTTCAAAATTAAAATGAGTAAATGCGGTTTTTTGTTTATCTGTTTCAATCAAGATGTCTTTTTTAGATTTGCTTAACAGAATAGGTAATTTTTGGTTGATATAGTATGCAATTCGAAAATCATCTAAGGTTGTATGAATAGCGATAAGCTGGTAATCAACCTCTTCGAAGTCATCGATGAATAATTTGTGAATAGCCATTTCTCATTAAAACAAGATGTAAATATAGTATTTTTGGAGTAGATTCGAATTTGAAATTCGGAACTTAACGATAATTTATTAACGAAAACGATATAGTTTTAGGAGATTCTTAAAATTTAGTATCCATTTTTTCCTGAAACGCAAAATAAGCACGTTTTGAAGCAATTTCTTCTGCTTTCTTTTTAGAGGTCGCTCTTGCCTTCGCAATTACTTTATTATCAATGCTCAATTTAACGCCAAAAAAGCGTTGGCCATCATTTCCATTATCATCAAAAACGTCGTAATTAAATGGTTTTTTTTCTTTTTGACACCATTCAATTACCAAACTTTTATAACTAATTACTTTTCCTTCTAATTTTGCAATATCGACATAGGGTAAAATCACTCTTTTATGGATGAATTTTTCACAATAAACATAACCTCTGTCCAAGAATATAGCACCAACTAATGCTTCGAAAATATTTCCGTGGATGTTGTCGCCAAAATGTTGAAAAGGCACTTTGCTATCCACTAATTGAATTAAGTTTAAGTCCTTTCCCAGTTCATTTAAGTGCTCTCTACTCACAATTTTTGAACGCATTTTGGTTAAGTAACCTTCATCACCGGAAGGAACAACATTAAATAAATGTCCTGCAATTACTGCACTAAGCATTGCGTCGCCTAAAAACTCTAACCTTTCATAATTGATCGGATTCCCCTTTAAATCTAATTTATTTGAGGAGCGGTGCGTAAAAGCTTTTCTGTAATATTCGATTTCATTCGGTTTAAATCCAAGAATTTTATGAATTGCATCAAAAAAAATCCCGCCTTCAAGAGGACGGGATTTGGTAAATATTTTTTTAAAAAGACTCATTTAAGTTTACTCTTCCAATTTTTTAAATAAAACGCAGGCATTGTGTCCTCCAAAACCAAAAGTATTGCTCATCGCTACCTTTATGTCTCTTTTTTGTGCTTTATTTAATGTTAAATTCAGTTCCGGATTAATATTCTCATCTATGTGAACATGGTTAATCGTTGGAGGAATAATTCCATGTTCAATTGCCAAAATAGAAGCAATAGCTTCAATTCCACCAGCGGCTCCTAATAAATGACCGGTCATTGATTTTGTAGAATTGATATTGATGTTTTTAGCATGCTCGCCAAAAACAGCACTGATTGCTTTTAATTCAGCGACATCACCTAAAGGTGTTGAGGTTCCGTGTGTATTGATGTGCTCTACTTCTTCCGGTTTCATATTGGCATCTCGCAAGCAATTATTCATTACCGCAATTACGCCAATTCCTTCCGGATGTGGAGCCGTTAAATGATAGGCATCAGAGGACATTCCTCCACCACCAACTTCACAATATATTTTTGCTCCTCTTGCTTTTGCGTGTTCATATTCTTCTAAAACTAAAGCTCCGGCACCTTCACCCAAAACAAAACCATCACGGGTAACATCAAAAGGCCTGGAGGCTGTTTCCGGGCTTTCATTTCTAGTTGACAAAGCGTGCATTGAATTAAATCCACCCATTCCGGCAATAGTTACAGCGGCCTCTGAGCCGCCTGAAATAATTACATCACATAAACCTAAACGGATGTAATTAAAAGCATCTATCATTGCGTTTGCCGATGAAGCACAAGCTGAAACAGTTGTATAATTTGGGCCCATGTAGCCATTTCGCATGGAAATATGAGCCGGGGCAATATCAGCAATCATTTTTGGAATAAAAAAGGGATTGAATTTTGGAGTTCCATCACCTTTTGCATAATATAAAACTTCTTCTTGAAAGGTTTCTAATCCTCCAATTCCTGCTCCCCAAATAACTCCAACGCGGTATTTATCTACATTGTCAGCAGTAATACCAGCATCTTTGATCGCTTCATCGCTGGCAACAATGGCATATTGAGCAAATTTATCCATTCTTCTTGCTTCTTTGCGATCAATAAAATCTTCAATGTTGAAATTTTTTATTTCACAAGCAAACTTTGTTTTGTGTTTTTCAGTATCATAATAGGTAATTGGAGCAGCTCCACTTACGCCGTTGATAAGGGCGTTCCAATATTCCTGAATATTATTTCCAATGGGTGTTAATGCACCTAAACCGGTAACAACTACTCGTTTTAACTCCATTTTATTAAAAATTTATTGGTACGAATATAAACAAAAAAACCCTGATTTTTATTGAAAAGTAAAAAACAGGGGTGATTTTTTGTATATGTGTTTGATTGAAAGTCAATCAGTAAATTAATTTTTTAGTAAAAATAATAACACCCGTTCTGAAAAAGACAGAACGGGATGTTTGTAGTTATTATTTTTTTGCTTCTTCGATGTAAGAAATTGCTTGACCTACAGTAGCAATGTTTTCAGCTTGGTCGTCCGGAATTTGAATGTCAAATTCTTTTTCGAATTCCATAATTAGCTCAACAGTGTCTAATGAATCAGCTCCTAAATCGTTTGTGAAGCTTGCTTCTGTTACAACTTCATTCTCGTCAACACCTAATTTGTCTACGATAATCGCTTTTACTCTTGATGCAATGTCTGACATAATCTTTAAATTTTAGTTTAATTGTTGGCAAAAATAAAAAACTTTATTTTAAAACAACATTTTAGTTAATAAATGTGACTACGAATTTAAAAAATTTATTTCACAATAGTAGCTCAATCGGTATAAAATCTCATATTTAATTCGTTTTTTTGTCTAATAAATTTATCAGAAAATATGCAGAACATTGTGGTTTTTGCCTCTGGAGCGGGTTCCAATGCGGAAAACATCATTCGTTATTTCAAAAATAACACCTCAAAAATGGTAATCGCTGTTTTCTCAAACAATGCAAATGCCAAAGTGATTGAGAAAGCAAAAAATCTTGATGTTCAAACGATTGTATTCAATAAAGACGAGCTTTACGGCGATTTTGTGCTTAAAAATTTAAAAGAGTTAAACCCTGATTTAATTGTTTTGGCGGGCTTTTTACTCAAATTTCCGGAGCATATTATTATAGAATATCCAAATAAAATTATAAACATTCATCCCGCTTTATTACCGAAATACGGTGGAAAAGGAATGTATGGGAAATATGTTCATCAGGCTGTTTTGGACAATAAAGAAAATGAAACAGGAATCACTATTCATTATGTAAATGAACAATTCGATGAAGGAGGAATAATCTTTCAAAAAGCGACTTCAATTTCAGATTGTCAGTCAACGGACGAAATAGCGAACAAAGTTCATGAATTAGAACAACGTTTTTTTCCAGAAATAATTGACCAACTTTTGAACGGTAATCTAAATTCTCAAAATACAACTTTATGAGCCACGAAGTTCACATCTACACAGACGGAGCAGCCAAGGGAAATCCCGGGCCAGGCGGCTATGGTGTGGTTATGGAATTAGTTGGCTCACCCTATAAAAAAGAGTTCTACGAAGGTTTCAGGTATACCACCAACAATAGAATGGAATTATTGGCTGTGGTTGTAGGTTTAGAAAAACTAAAAAACCCCAATACGTCAGTTTTGGTCACATCTGATTCAAAATATGTGGTGGATGCCGTTGAAAAAAGATGGGTTTTTCAATGGGAAAAAAAGGGTTTTGCCGGAAAGAAAAATCCCGATTTATGGATGCGGTTTTTAAAAATCTATCGCAATCATAAAGTTGATTTTCAATGGATAAAAGGGCACAATAATCATCCTCAAAATGAACGGTGCGATGAATTGGCTGTTTATGCTTCTAATTTATCGAACCTTTCTGTGGATGCTTTTTATGAAAAGGAGGAAGGGAAGTTGTTTTAATTTAGTTGACTTATAGTGGATTTTAAGCAAAAAGCATGATATGTTTTTGACCAATATGCTTTTAACAAGACATTATGTGGCGGAGCAAAAATTATATTTAATGTAAAATTACAAAAAAGAGCTATTTATTAATGATTTAATTACTAAATTAGCAAAGAATTAATCAATAATTCCTTGTTTATTTATGAAAAATCATTACAGTTTATTTGTTTATTTGTTTATTTGTTTGGCAAACTTAAATGCACAAGAGTGCGGATTTGTACCGTCTGAAAATTATCAAACTTATGATGAAGTTCTTTATAATAGAGATTCATCTATAATTGAAAATCAATGTATAAATATATGTTTTAGAATTGCTAGAGATAATAATGGCTCAAATGCGGCTATTGATCCAAGCATGATCCCACAAATAATGACACAATTGAATTCAAAATTTAACCCTCATGGGATATTTTTTAATCAAATAGGTTCATATGATTACATAAACAATACAAACTTTAATAATTATATCTCAGGGAGCATTCCTGAAAACATTCCAAATTGCCTAAATATTTATTTTATAAAAATATTTCAATCAAACCCT
>JAKLIC010000089.1 GCA_022709825.1 Bacteroidota bacterium
TCAGTTTTTCTTTAATGACAAAATGATAATCTTGTCCGTAAGCATATTTTGAAATCTTATAACTTTCTTCTTTTTGAAATTCAGATGGATAATAATTCAGCAATAATGAAATAACACTTTTAGCTCCGTCAACAAATAAAGTTGGGTTTAAACGTTTGTCGAAATGGTTTTCCATATAACTCATTTGACCGTGCATAGTATTATTGAGCCACTTTTCTAAACGAGGAGCTTCGTCTTCTAAAAAACCCGCTTTGGAAACACCACATGACAAAAAACCGAGGCGTTTGGCTTCTTGCTTTATGCTACTAGTGTATTTTTCTTTTGCATTCATCACCTTTTTATAAATTCCAAAATGGCATTGTGAGGTTTCAATGTAATTAATGGTTTTATTTGAATGGAGTCTTTTTTTTCTTTAATTTCAAATTGTTCGACCAATGCTATTATTGCCAAACTCATTTCATACATCGCAAAATTATTTCCAATACACATTCTTGGACCGGCTCCAAAAGGAAAGTAATTTTTTGAAAACTTAGTATTTTCATCTAAAAATCGTTCGGGGATAAATGCTTCCGGCTCTTTCCAAAAATCAGGATGGCGATGAATTTCATACACTGAAAATAATAAGTTGGAACCTTTGGGCAAAGTCAATCCGTCAAAAGTGTCTTCTTCAATATTCACTCGGTCTATAAAATAAGCCGGCGGATACAATCGCATCGATTCTTCGATTACCAATTTTGTATAGGTTGCATTTTTTATCCAATGCATCAAATCTTTAGATTCACTTTTTACCTTTGCTATTTCCTCTAAAATTTTTAGTTGAGCCTCAGGATTTCTGGCCAATAATTCGCACGTAAAAGTTAAGGCATTTGAAGTGGTTTCGTGACCTGCAGCAAATAAAATTAATATTTCATCAACCAATTGATCTTCTTCCATGCTTGAACCATCTTCATATTTTGCATTTAAGAGCATGTCTAATAAATCGTCATGTTTCGCTTTGCTTTGCTTTCTTTCTTCCACCAATCTTTTCAGAATAGTCCTTGAATTTTGAGTTAAATCTAAATGCTTTTTTGTTTTTCCTGACAAATTAAACCACCAAACAAGAAAAGGTTGCCTTAGTTCTTGCACTAACATTTTTTGAGTGGCTTCCGTAGTATGTTGTAAAGAAGCAATATCTTCATCAGAAATAGCTATATTAAAAATAGACTTTACAACTGTTTGAAAAGCTAAATCATTAAAAACCGGAAAAACATCCATTGGCTTTCCTGTTTTTATTTTTTTTAATTCCTCTAAAATCGTTTCTTGAATAGTCTCAATTAAAAGTACAAGTTGGCTTTTATGAAAGGCAGGTTGAATTAATTTACGTTGTCTTTGCCAATGTTCCCCTTCTGCTGTTAGCAAGCCTTTTCCAATATATTTTGCTAAATCTCTTGTTTGAATATAGGATTTAGTATAATTTTTTTGATTCTTTTGAAGAGCATGTTGCAATAGCCCGGCATCTCTACAAAACAATACTGATTTACCCAATCCAATATTTAAACGAAAGATATCTCCTAATTTCTTAAAATTGGCTGCATGAAAAGGCAATGGATTTTTTAAAATGTTATTGGCATGATTTAGAAACCTAAAAAAAGAGACTTCAGGAATTGTTTTGGGTAAACTCATAGTTTTTTTGTTGCTTAGAGCTATTAAAATAAACCGCCTTGGATATTGGTTCTGATTTTTCCCAAGTGTTTATATGCTTTTTCAGTAACTTCTCTCCCTCTAGGTGTTCGCATGATAAAACCTTCTTGAATTAAGAATGGCTCATATACTTCCTCTATCGTTTCACCACTTTCTGAAACGGCTGTTGCCAATGTGGACAACCCTACCGGACCTCCTTTGAATTTATCGATTATAGTCGTTAATATTTTATTATCCATTTCATCTAACCCATGGGCATCCACATTCAATGCTTTTAAGGCATACCGAGCAATTTCGATATCTATAGATCCATTCCCTTTTATTTGGGCAAAATCACGTACTCTTCTCAATAATGCATTAGCAATTCTAGGAGTTCCGCGACTTCGACCAGCTATTTCAATAGCCGCTTCCATTGAAATGGGAACTTTTAAAATCATCGAACTACGTTGAACAATGGTGGTCAATAATTCTGTGTTATAATATTGCAATCGGCTTTGAATTCCAAATCGTGCTCGCATTGGTGCTGTTAATAATCCAGAACGTGTAGTAGCACCTACCAAAGTGAAAGGATTCAAATTGATTTGTACGGTTCTCGCATTTGGACCGGATTCAATCATGATGTCAATTTTAAAATCCTCCATAGCAGAATATAAATATTCTTCAACGATTGGACTTAAACGATGAATCTCATCAATAAAAAGCACATCTCTATTTTCTAAATTGGTCAATAAACCAGCTAAATCGCCTGGTTTATCTAAAACTGGACCTGAAGTTATTTTAATTCCAACGCCTAATTCGTTTGCTAAGATGTTTGCTAAAGTAGTTTTACCCAAACCCGGAGGACCATGAAATAAGGTATGGTCAAGGGCTTCTTCTCGTTGATTAGCTGCTTCAACAAATATTTTTAAATTTTCAAGCACTTGTTCCTGACCTGTAAAATCATCAAAAGACAACGGTCTTAACTTTTTTTCAAGGTCAAGTTCATCCGCATTAAAACTTTTATTTGAGGGATCTAAATATTCATTCATAAAAACAAAGATAGAAAATGTTTTGTGTTAAGTTGTTTTTGAAACTTGATAAAAATAAAAAAGCCCTTCCAAAAATGAAAAGGCTTAAATATGAATTAATAAACTATAATTTTAATGATGTAATTCTTTTTCATCAGGTCCCATTGGGACTATTTGAGAGACAAAATCTTCTGCATGTCCAGGTTTGCTATAATCATAAGGCCATCTGTGAACTTCAGGAATTTCCCCAGGCCAGTTTCCATGCATATGCTCAACGGGAGCAGTCCATTCTAATGTATTTGATCTCCAAGGATTTTGTACTGATTTTTCACCATAGAACATACTGTGGAAGAAATTCCAAATAAACACCAATTGAAAAGCACCACCAACTAAAGCAAATACAGTAATGATTACGTTTACATTTTGTAAATCATCAAATAACGGGAAAGCTGTATTGGTATAATAACGTCTTGGTAAACCGGCCATTCCTATAAAGTGCATTGGGAAGAAAACTCCATAAGCACAGATAGCTGTTACCCAAAAGTGCACATATCCTAAATTTTTATTTAACATTCTACCAAACATTCTTGGGAACCAATGATAAATTCCGGCAAACATACCATAAAGTGCAGAAATACCCATTACTAAATGGAAGTGAGCAACAACAAAATAAGTATCATGAACATTTATATCAAGTGTACTATCCCCTAAGATAATTCCAGTTAATCCACCGGTTATAAAGGTTGAAACCAAACCAATTGAAAACAACATAGCTGGATTCATTTGCAGATTTCCTTTCCACAAAGTAGTAATATAATTAAACGCTTTTACCGCAGATGGAATTGCAATCAATAATGTTGTAAAGGTAAATACCGAACCTAAGAATGGATTCATACCGGAAACAAACATGTGGTGACCCCAAACTATAGTAGACAAAAAGGCAATTGCAATAATTGAAGCTATCATTGCACGGTAACCAAAGATAGGTTTACGAGAATTGGTAGCAATAATTTCAGAAGTAATTCCCAAGGCAGGTAATAATACAATATAAACCTCAGGGTGACCTAAGAACCAGAATAAATGTTCGAATAGAACAGGAGAACCACCTTGATAATGTAAAACTTCACCGGCTATATAAATATCAGATAAGAAAAATGATGTCCCAAAACTTCTGTCAAATATTAATAATAAAGCAGCAGATAATAATACTGGGAAAGAAACAATCCCAATAATTGCAGTAACAAAAAATGCCCAAATAGTTAAAGGCAGTCTTGTCATTGACATTCCTTTTGTTCTTAAGTTAATTACCGTAACCACATAATTCAGTGACCCCATCAACGAAGAAGCAATGAAAATAGCCATTGAAACTAACCATAATGTCATTCCCGTTCCAGATCCTGGAATTGCCTGAGGCAAGGCACTTAATGGCGGATAAATTGTCCAACCTGCAGATGCTGGTCCAGATTCAACAAACAACGAACAAACCATGATTACACTTGATAAAAAGAATAACCAATAAGAAATCATGTTCATAAAACCGGAAGCCATATCACGAGCTCCAATTTGCAATGGAATAAGTAAATTACTGAACGTACCGCTCAATCCAGCTGTTAATACGAAAAATACCATAATTGTTCCGTGAATGGTCACAAGAGCTAAATAGATATCATTTCGCATTACGCCATCCGGTGCAAAAGTATCACCTAAAAGTACATTGAATATCTTAAAAGACTCTTCTGGCCAAGCTAATTGCATTCTGAACAATAACGACATCGCCACACCTATAATACCCATTATCAAACCTGTAATAAGGTATTGTTTGGCAATCATTTTATGGTCAATACTAAAGATGTACTTTGTGATAAAAGTATCTTTATGGTGATGTTCGTGTTCGTGTCCGTGATCTTGTTCGTTTGCGTGATCGTGTGCTGACATATGACTTAATTAATTTATATATTTTGCTATTACTTTACTACTTGTACTATTACAGTTGAATCTTTAACAACAGTAGCAGTATCAATTGTTGCTTTATCTGCTTCTACAGGCTGTTCTTGTGCTTTAATATTTTGAACTAAAGTTGTTTGACCACCTAACCATTTTTTAAAATCCTCAGGACTTTCCACCACAATTTTCATTTGCATATTGTAGTGAGATTTTCCACAAATTTTATTACATAGTAACAAATAATCAAAGGTATAAGGATCTAATGCTTCTAGTCCTTTGGCAACTAATTCTTTGCTTTTTTCAGTTCTGATTTTATTAATTGCATCTACTTTTTCAATCATTGCTTTCGAATTTCTCATATCAACAGTAGTTACTGTTGGAGTAAAAGCAAATTGAGTTACCATTCCAGGAACACAATTCATTTGTGCTCTAAAATGAGGCATATAAGCAGAATGTAATACATCTTGAGAACGAATTTTAAAAACAACTTTGGTACCTTTAGGTAAATGTAATTCAGAAGCCTGAATATCATCTTGTGCATTGGGATCTGCTAAATCAACACCTAACGTATTTATTCCTTCTATGTAACGCACATTTGCTTTACCTAATACGTTATCTTTTCCTGCATAGCGAACTTCCCATCCAAATTGTTTGGCATATATTTCTACAACCATTGGATTTTCTGTTTCTTCATCTACAAACATAATATTTGTCCAAGCATATAATCCGTAAAGAATTAAACCAGCCAATGTAATAGCAGGAATAATACTCCAAATTGCTTCTAATTTATTGTTATCGGCAAAGTATAAAGCTGTATTACCCTTTTTACCTCTGTATTTGAATGCAAAATAATGCAGTAACGCTTGAGTAACCGTTTGAACAAAGAAAATAAGAATCATCGAGATCCACATTAATCTATCTACTTCAACACCATGTTCTGATGCAGGATTACTCATTAAAGGGAAATGACCAAACTTAACAACACAATATATAGTTGTCAAATAAATGAATACCAAAAAGGCAAACATTAAATATCCATTTACACTATTATCATTATCATTCGCTACTTGATAATTTTCGGCATTATCCCCTATTTGAGTTAAATCAAATATTTTGGTTAATTGCCAAATAGCAACTGATACAAAAACTAAAACAATTATAACTAACAAACTTGTCATCTGTTTAAATCTTTTAAATATTAATAATGAAAATGTTTACTTTCTTCAATAAAAGGATTTCTTTTAGGAACCAATGGGGCTTTTGTTAAAGCAGTGAAAACTACTAAAAGGAATAATCCAAAGAAAAACAATAAAGAACTTATTTCCCCAACACCGATAAACCATTGGTCACCAACGGTCGCCGGCATAATCATAGTGAAAAAATCTATATAATGTCCAAATAAAATTACCACACCTCCCATTACGATTATCCATGTGATTCTTTTGAAATCTGTATTAATCAATATCAAGAATGGAAAAATAAAGTTTAATGCTAACATTCCGAAGAATGGTAAATTATATTGTTCAATTCTGGTAACAAAATAAGTTACTTCTTCCGGAATATTTGAATACCAAATCAACATAAACTGAGAAAACCATAAATATGTCCAGAAAATACTAATACCAAACATAAATTTAGCTAAATCGTGAATATGACTTGTATTTACATGTTCTAAATATCCTTTTGATTTTAAGTATAAGGTAACTAAAGCGATTACAGTTATTCCACTTACGAAGAAAGAAGCAAAAACATACCATCCAAATAAAGTAGAAAACCAGTGTGGATCAACAGACATA
>JAKLIC010000009.1 GCA_022709825.1 Bacteroidota bacterium
CCACTTTATCAAAGGATATTGCTCCATTAGCCATTCTTTTTTGACGAAGAATTTTAGCTAATTCATCCAATTTTAAAGTTGCTTCAACAACAGGTTGTGGCGTTTTATAATCTTTTCCGGTTAACGAAATTTCTGCCGGAATGACTTCATTTTTTGTTTCAATAATGTACTGAGCTTCTTCATAAGTAAAACGCTGATCAGAATAAATAACTGTTCGTCCAAACCATTGATTTACTACTTCAGCTTTTGGTGTAATTTCAAAAATAACCGAAAAGGTATATTTATCTTCGTGTGGATTCAACGAACACGCATCGTTACTTAAAACCTCCGGGAGCATTGGAACAACACGATCTACTAAATAAACTGATGTGGCTCGTTTATAGGCTTCATCATCTAAAATAGTTCCTTCTTGTAAATAATGGGAAACATCGGCAATGTGAATACCTATTTCATAATTTCCATTATCTAATTTTTCAAATGACAATGCATCATCAAAATCTTTAGCATCTCTTGGATCAATCGTAAACGTTAATGCTTTTCGCATATCACGACGTTTAGTTATTTCTTCTTCGGTTACAGAAGTATCAATTTTATTTGCAAATGCTTCCACTTCAATAGGAAAATCATAAGGCAAACCATATTCGGCTAAAATTCCGTGAATTTCTGTGTTGTGTTCGCCTGGTTTTCCTAAAACTTTAATAACAGAACCAAATGGACTATCCGCTTTTGCGGGCCAATCTTCCATTTTTACTAACACAACATCACCATGTTCGGCATCACCCATTTTATTTTTAGGAATGAATATGTCGGTGTACATTTTTGCATTGGCTGTAGTTACAAAAGCAAAATTCTTTTGAACATCAATTACCCCTACAAATTCTGTTTTAGCTCTTTCTAAAATTTCTAAAACTTCAGCTTCCGGTCGGCGGGAACTTCTTCTGTTGTAGATATAAGCTTTTACTTTATCGTTATCCAACGCATGATTTAAATTTATAAAAGGTACAAATACATCTTCTTCTAATTCATCACAAACAAAATAGCCTGTTTTTCGAGAAGTCATGTCGATGGTTCCTTCATAATACTCTGCTTTGGAGATAATTTGATATTTACCTATTTCTGTTTCATGAATTTTATCCTGAACTTTTAATATTTTTAAATCACGGATAATTTCGTTTCTGCTTTTTGTATCATCAAGTTCTAAAATAGCAGCTATTTGTTTATAATTAAATGATTTATTGGCTTCTTTTGACAGAATTTTAAATATCTGTGTAGTAAAATCTTTGTTTTTTTTACTCATTTTTCTTGGTTTCTTACTCATAATTCTTTTCTAATAAAGTTGAAAATTACGAATAAGATGGGAGAAAAATTAAATTAGCTAAAAGATTTAGCTAAAAAATAACGTTATATTTTTATAAATCGTTGTGTAAACATTTTTGCTCCATCCATAGTATTTACAAAATAAACCCCATTTTTAAATCCATCAGTTATAATAGTTGTAATTAACCCATCTACTTTTTGAGAATGAATTATTTTTCCTAGAACATCTGTAATAATAATTTCTTGTAAAGGAGTATAATAATCAAGTTTAATAGAAAGACTTTCCTTTGTTGGATTTGGAAAAAGTGAAATAGCATTATTGTTTGAAAATGAATCTATTGATAAATTATCTTGACTAAGTTTTATAATCAAAAAATCTTCATATCCTTGATTTCCTGTTACATCTCCGTTGTTTGAATCTGAATATCCTGCTATAATATAACCTCCATCTATAGTTTGTATGATACTAAAAGGAATATCATTCCCTGTTCCTCCAAGTGATTTTTGCCAAATTATAGTTCCACTTGAGTTTATTTTTACCATCCAACAATCAAGACTTCCATGATTTCCTGATACATCTCCATCGTTTGAAGATGAATTTCCTGCTATAATATAACTCCCATCCGAAATCTGAATTATACTGTAAACAAAATCTTGATTAGAACCTCCTAAACTTTTTTGCCATTCAATTATTCCTATTGAATTTATTTTCACTATCCAACAATCAACATATCCATGATTTCCTGATACATCTCCATCGTTTGAAGATGAATTTCCTGCTATAATATAACCTCCATCTATAGTTTGTGTAATACTAAAAGGGATATCATCGTTAGAACCTCCAAGTGATTTTTGCCATTCTATAGTTCCTATAGAATTTATTTTCACTATCCAATAATCAACACCTCCATGATTTCCGGAAACATCTCCATCATTTGAAACTGAATAGCCAACTATAACATAACCACCATCAAAAGATTGTGTAATACTACATAAATTATCTTGATTAGAACCTCCAAGTGATTTTTGCCATTCAATATTTCCTTCTATATTAATTTTCACTATCCAATAATCAATACTTCCATGATTTCCGGAAACATCACTATTTGTTGAAGCTGAAGTTCCAGCAATAATATATCCACCATCTTCAGTTTCTTTAATACTATTAGCACCTTCGTTACTTAATCCACCTAATGATTTTTGCCACTGAATATCTCCAATAGAGTTTAATTTAACTATCCAATAATCAGCACCTCCATGATTTCCTGATACATCTCCATTATTTGAATTTGAAGAACCTACTACAATATAACCTCCATCTAGAGTCTGCTGAATACTTCGTGCATCATCTTCATTTGTTCCACCTAAAGACTTTTGCCATTCAATATTCCCTGTTACTGATAATTTAACTACTAAATAATCTCCTAGACCATGATTTCCGGAAACATCTCCATTGTTTGAACTTGAATTTCCTGCTACAATAAATCCATTATCTGAAGTTTGAATAATAGAATATGCTATATCCGTGCCAGTTCCACCAATAGACTTTTGCCATTGAATTTCAGGTGCTTGAGCTTGTATTGTACTAATTCCAACATAAACTATACTTCCAACAAAAAGTAATTTTTTTAATAATTTATTCATTAAAATAATAATTAGTATGTGTGTAAAAGTATAAAAAACACTTTCACATTACTCTATATATATGTTTAAAAATTAATTAAAAATAACATTTACTATCTTTATAAAAAAAGTTACTATGCAAAATTTTATAACTGTTGCAATTTTTAATTTACCCACAGAAATTGCTGTTTTAAAATCTATTTTAGAAAACGAAGGAATTCAATACTTTTTTGAAAATGAAACCATTGTTTCAATAGATCCGTTTGCGAGCATCGCATACGGTGGTATTAAATTAAAAGTACATCAAAATGATGTGCAAGTTGTTCAACGTATTTTAGATAATTTAGACAGTCATTTACGAATAGTAGAATAATTTGATATGTCTTAAAAAAATCTTTATTTTAAAAATTTAAGAGAGTTTTCAACACTTATTAAAAACAACAAAAAGAAAAAGAATTTTAAATTTAAATTTATGATGGTTATTATAGTGTGTTCATTTGTACAATAACTTTTTAAGTTAAACTTGATTTTAAAAGTTGTGGTAAGTTATACAGACTTGTTAACATAGAAAAATAATAATAAAGACCTCAAAATGAATAATTTTTTAGTTTTTATTAACAGTTGTTAACATCAAAATTTTTGATGAAATTATTAATAAGTTTGTTATAAAAAACTGTTGAAAACAGAGTTAAATAAGTTCATAATTTTAAAGTAAAAAATCAAAACAAAAGTTGATTTATTCATTCCTCTTTTTGATTAGAAAAAATTTCCATACATCATCAAAATACTTCTAAAATTCTATCTGAATTTATCAACAACTCATGTTAATTTAATGTTACCTCAGTATCAAGCGATTATGAAATACTGTTAACAATCAAAATATTTAACGTTTACTTTATGATAAAGATAAGATAATCAATGATTTAATGAAATAGTATATGTCTTAATAAAACTTAAATTCTTAATGGTTAAAAGAGAGAAACTCATTTTTTTTCTTTAACAACTTCCAAAAAGCACGAAAAGTTGCTTTAATAAATAACCTTTTAGGAAGTGTCAGCATCACTTTTAAATCAGAGAAAATAGTTCCTTCTTCATTTAAAAATTGAAAGATATTTTGAATGTTATTTTTTTGAAAAAGTGTTCCAAAAAGTTGCCCTCCTAATTCATTATTTTGATGTAAAACTTCCAACAGAATTAAGTCGTAAAACCAATAGCGATTTTTTTGATGAAATTTGGAGAGGTTCTTATTAGTTTTTAAAAATTCCACCAATTTTTCCGATTGTTTTTTACTATTGAAAAAAGTAAAACCTGTGCTTGCTTTAGTCCAACCACCGGCTGTTCCAATGAATAAAATCCGTTCAGAATTTTGATTATGAAACGGGAAACACGTCATCGGAATATTTCCGGTTTCTTTTTCCATAATTTCATAATTGGTAATTCCTATATTTTGAAGATAATTAGAAATTGCGTTTTCGTATTCCGTTTTTTCTAATAAATCTTCCGAAAACAACGTATATTCAAACAAAGCTTCGGTTTTGGAAGTTGGTAAAACATACATAAAGCGAGTATTTCCGTCTTGTTTAATCGTAAAATCCATAAATTTTACTTCAGAATCATCAAAAATTGCTTCTTTGGTTTTGATGAACCAACCGATGAAATGTTGTTTTAAATAAGGATACTTTTTTTGGTTGAGAATGGGTTTAACATCAAAAAAGCTATTCAATAAAAAAAGACCAAAATACGATTGATTTTTTCCGGTGATTTCAACTGAATCTTCAATCGTTTTCCAATTAATTATTTCATCATTTTCAAAAGTAAAATTTGATTTGGATGAAATTGTACCGAATACCAATTTATAAAAATCCCTGCTTCGAATCATTTTATACAAATACGGTTTCATCTCAAATGATTGTTGAAAATCTTGATTCCCGATGAATGCTTTTTCCCAAGTTTTAGAAAGGATAGAATCAAATTCGCCATTCGATTCTTCCCAAAAACACCAGGTTCGGTCGTTTTGGTTTTTGATTTCCTTATCGATGATAAGAATTTCTTTGTCATCAAACCAAGCATCATTCGCCATACGATAAGCGGTGAGCAAACCTGATAAACCGGAACCGAGGATGATGTAATAGTATTTTTTCATTATCTAAACCGCAAATTCGCAAATTTTGTATAAAAGTAAAGATTTTGTATCGCATCCATTAATTAAAATTTTAATTAGCGAATTTGCGGTTTATTACAATTTATTTTTATAATCCTTAAAATCCTCATTCAACACCTTAAAATCCAAAACACCTTTTCTGTTTTTCAAATGTTTTAAAATAACAAACGATTTTTCAATCCGCAATTGTGAACTTTTGTATTTGTTTACTACATGAATCAACGTTCGTTGTTTTCCGGGAGTTAGTTGGTGAAATAAATCACTTCCTTCGGGGTCGCTGAAAAAAACTTCTTCCATTTCTTCCGAAAGAGGCATGCCGTATTTGCTTTCGTCTTTCACTAATTCAACTTTTACATCGTCATTCAAGTGCAAATTCAGTTTTTTACAGATTTCCTTATTTAATAAAATATAATGAAAAGTCACTTTTGGCAACATGGCACAATGAAAAGAATAATCATTATTTATTGTGCAAATGACTCGTTTATCTTTAGCTTCTAAGTATAATTTATTAAAAACAGCATCAGGAATTGGAATATGTAATTCCCAATACAAAGCATTGTCATCAAACGAACAAACCTGACCGTTAAATTTCATCCTAACCTGATTGAATTTGATTATTTTTGTAAAGATAAAAATAACAACACAACAACACATGAAAATATCCATTGGAAACGATCACGCCGGCCCGGATTATAAAAAAGCCATCGTTGATTTTTTAGAAAAACAAGGTCACGAAATCATTAATCACGGAACTAACTCGACCGATAGTGTGGATTATCCCGATTTTGGTCATCCGGTTGCAACCGATGTAGAAACCGGAAAAGCCGAGTTAGGAATCGTCATATGTGGTAGCGGCAACGGAATTGCGATGACCGTAAACAAACACCAAGATATTCGAGCAGCTTTATGTTGGACCAAAGAGATTGCAGCTTTGGCCAGACAACATAATGATGCTAATATTATTAGTATTCCGGCACGATTTACTTCGATTCCGCAAGCGGTTGAAATGGTGGAAACTTTTTTGAAAACGGAATTTGAAGGCGGAAGACACCAGAATCGAGTCAATAAAATAAGTTGCTCATAACAGTTGAATCATTAAGGAATTAAGCGACATTAAAAAATTAAAACTTAATGAACCTTGATTCCTTAATGGTTTTAAAAACAAAAACTTAAATGTCCACCAACCCAAGAATTCACAAACATAACGTAAAAGGAAATAATTTAATTTTTTCCATTTTACTCAATACTATAATTACCATTGCTCAAGTTATTGGTGGAATTGTTTCCGGAAGTTTAGCTTTAATTTCTGATGCGTTGCACAATTTTTCGGATGTACTTTCGCTGATTTTTAGTTTGGTGGCCCACAAATTATCCCGAAGAAAAGCCTCTGTAAATCAAACTTTTGGTTTTAAAAGAGCGGAATTGATTGCTGCTTTTATCAACGCAGCAACGTTAATTATTGTCGCTTTTATATTGATTTATCATGCGATTATTAAATTAATGCATCCCGAACCAATTGAATCGGACTTAGTCATTTGGTTAGCCCTTTTAGGAATCGCCGTCAATGGTTTTTCAGTGTTATTACTTCGTAAAGATGCCGCTCATAATTTGAATATGAAATCGGCTTATTTGCATTTGTTAACTGATATGATGGCCTCTGTGGCGGTTTTAACCGGTGGTTTGTTGATGAAATATTATAAAATTTATTGGGTGGACAGCGTAATGACTTTGCTAATTGCTTTGTATTTAATTGTGGTTGGTTTTGATTTATTTTTAAAAAGCACCAAAATGCTGATGTTGTTTACACCGGATACCATCGACATTAAAGAAATTGTTCGCGAGGTACATCAAATCAAAGGGGTTGGGAAGTTGCACCACATTCACGTTTGGCATTTAAACGAAGAAGAACTGCATTTAGAAGCTCATCTCGATTGTGCTGCCGACATCAAAATGAGTGAATTCAACGATTTATTGCAGGAGATTGAAGAAGTGCTTTATGATAAATTCAACATCAATCACGTGAATATTCAACCTGAATTTCAGAAGGTGGATCCAAAGGATTTTATTGTGCAGGATTAGCATTATAATTCGTCTATTTCATTTATTTTTTTAAATGATTTTTCATATTTACCATCAATAAAATAGATAAAACTTCCCTCCTTTGATTGATTTGACGTTATCCCTGAAATAAATAAATTCATGTATTTTTCTGTGAGATTGGTGTTGTAGAATTCAACATCAATTCCAAATAACGGTTTTTTTAGAAGATAATCAATATCCATTAATGCAGCATCATAATATTCCGCTACTACAAATAATTCGATATTATTTTGTAAACATCTATTTTGTACAATATTCAAAGCATAACAAAATTCACTTTTACATTTTGGTTTCCAAATATAGATGAGCGACTTATGGTTTTGTTTCAAGCAATTTTTTATATCCTCATGATGGATAACAATTACTTTTTTGTGGTTTTCAAATTGACATGCTTTCGCCGCATCATATTTTTCAATTAATGATGGTTTCGCTTTTTTTGTTGAATGATAGTAACTGTAAAGTCCCTGAAAACTTCCGTTTATTTTACAGGAAGTGAGGGATAAAAGTAGTATTATGAAGATATTTTTTTTCAACGTTAAATCTACTTCACTATCATTTTCTTTATCAAGACTTTATCATTATCAAATGTAACTTTTACCAAATAAAGCCCTTTTGAAATCCCATTTATATTGTATTCATTTGAATTATTTTTATTTTTAAAAACAAGTTTACCCAACATATCAACTATTTCTACCGTTTCTATTTTATCAATAGATGAAATCGAAAAAGAACCATTGTTAGGGTTTGGGTATAAATTTACATCCGCAATAACGGCATCGTTCAATGATAAAGGATTAGGATCAAAACGGGCAATGAACGTATTGTCAATTGTCAAGGCTGCCCAAGGACTGTTGTTATATAAAAAATTAGGTTGTAGAGCACCAGCAGTAGTAATACCGGATTGACTTTGGGTTCTACCAAGTAAAAAAAAGCTATCGTTTTTAAAGAGCACATTCATAATTTGATCGTCTAAATTTCCTCCAAAATAACTACCCCATTCTCTTTGCCCATCGGGATTAAACTTGATGATATATCCATCATTGATGCTGTTGATAATTGGTTGAAAGGAATTAGTCGTACTTATATTTTCAATCAAAAATGTACCGCCAAAAAGATAAATAGTATCACTAAATATTTTAATTCTAACAGAATTATAATAAGTAACAAAATTTGTAAAGTTATTATTTTCCCCTACGTAACTACCCCATATTCGTTCCCCGTTTTCATTGAACTTTACAAGATAATTGGTATAAGTAGAATTGATTTTTGTAGATTGGAAAGAATTTGGCGTTGTGATATTTGTATTGCTTGATGTCATACCGGAAACATAAACAAATCCATTGTTGCATTTTAAGTTATTATTAAAATTTCTTTCAGTTGAAGTACCACCATAGTATGTGCTCCAAATGCGTTGTCCATCAAATGAGAATTTTGTAATAAAGGTATCACTACAACTTCCCGGAGAAGGTTGGTGACAATTAGGTGTAGCAAAATAATTGTTGGGCGTAAAAGTAGGAGGGCAATCTACAGTTAAACCTGTTAAAAAAAGACCAGTTTGTCCAATATCTATGGAAGCAATGTAAGATGCATTTGAGCCATAATAAGTTGCCCAAACTCGATTTCCGGTATCACTAAATTTAGCTATTACTGAACCCGCATCGTTTTTAATTTCTTGAAATACTCCAGTTGTTGCTAAATTGGTACTAGATGTTTGAAAGGCAATATAAAAATGATTAGCAGTATCATTTATAATTGAACTTCTAATAAATATGCTATTAACATCACCATTATTTAACGCGACTCCTATATTTCCGCCGAAATAGGTACTCCAAAACACGCTTCCTAATGGATTTAATTTTACTATAAATACAGCAGACAAACCTTCTAATTGTGTTTGGAAAGCATTTTCTGTGCTTATATTCTGTGTACTATTAGTTGCTCCAATGCAATAAATGTTGTCGTATTTATCAATAGAAATTGCTTCAATTACATCTATATTTTCTCCTCCAAAATAAGTAGCCCATAGTAAATTACCTTCCATGCTAAATTTTGCAATAAATCCATCTGAGTTACCTCCGCCAAAAACTTCTTGATGAGCATTAGGTGTGGTTAGATTAAATTGCCCATTTTGATTTTGTTGCACTTTACCAACGATATAAATATTACCTTGGCTATCCATTTCGCTATCGGCAATTTTAATGCTTTCGTCACCAAAATAGCTCGCCCACGTTTTTAAATAATTGGGTTGAGCATGAAGAAATGATGAGATAAATAAAAGTACTAATATAAATTTTTTTTTCATAGCTTTAAATATTTAAACCCCTATCAAACAATTATTTGAAAGGGGTTAATAAGATTAATTATCATAAATAGTTATCACAGTAAATAGTTCACCAGGGTTAAAATTGTAAAGCTCATATGTAGCTTCCCAACCGTTCCCACTTGCGAAATTAGTTGGCCATAACCCAATGGTTCCTCCTCCCAGCGACCCATTTGGTCCAACTTGAAATTTTATAAAATGAAAAACTTGAGGAGCTGCAAGTGCATTATTTAGGTTAGTACTTAGAAAATTAGCCCAAGTAGCTCCGGCAGTAAATTGTCTTTGCCAAGCATTAATATAAGGCACACTTGTGGGAGAATAAAACGGAAAATATGTGGCGTTTGGGTTTTCTAAAGTATAGGTAGTGCCAGAGGGTACATTGATATTTCCTCCTGAATAATTGGTTCTAAATCTTGGATATTCAGCGGTAGCAGACTTACTTTGAATTTCTCCAACCTGAACGTTATAGCTGGAAAAATTAAAAATATATACTGTTTTTTGAGCAAAAGTAGTGATGCTTAAAAAGAAGGCTAAAAGTAAAATGATTTTTTTCATGTCTTTGTTTAGTTAGAGGTTACAATTTTGGTTTTTTCAGCATAAAGTTGCAATGCCATTGTAATGATAGAGGCATTATCTTCTCTTTTTTTTGACGCTTCAACAGCTGATTCTAATCCATTTGCTATTAGAAGTAGCTCTGCATTCTCTAATAAGATGTCATTTTTGGTTTTTTCTTCTTTTTCAGCATTAACATTTATTTTAAAACTGGGTGAGTTTTTAATTTTTAACCATTCAATCATTGAGTTCCTGAAATTTGTCATTTCAGGGGTTTTTGCCGCCTCTGGCATTTTACTCGTTGTTGATGTTATTTCTTCTTCTGAGGCACAAGCAATAAAAAAAACGGCAAAAATCAGTAGGAGGTAATTTTTAAAATTTTTCATAAATTTGCATTAATTAAATGAATTGCAGTCTTACTATGTCGTCGAAAACATATAAATAAGTAAGGCTGCTTTTTTGTGTTTGTTTGGTCATTCAAATTGTTGCTCAACAAACTTCAATAGTCAACAATTAGTTTCTAAAAAGTACTTACAAAAAACTAGAAAAGCATTTTTTGTATTGTGTTACAAGTGGGTGGTTAGTCCTTTTAAACCTTATACGTTTGATTATTAACTTGATAATTCCAAATATAAGGAGTTAAAAACAATAAACCTAGTCAGAATCTGACTAAAATTAGCACTTAAATTTTGTAGGAATCATTTTTTTTCCCCCTACTTTTGTAAAACCCAAAACAAATTAGCCTAAAACAGTTATTCATGTTTTAATGCAATGCTATGTCTTCTAAAACCTTACAAAAAATTCGTCAAATCAGAAATGATAAAAACCTTACACAAGAATTTGTGGCAGATAAAATCGGTGTTTCTCAAAGTCACTATGCTAAACTTGAAAACGGTAACGTAAAAATCAATTTAGGTATGTTACAGAAAATAGCTGAAGCTCTTGAAATAAATGTTTCCGATTTGATGATTTAGTTCTTAATCATAAAACATCAACCCGAATTTCAGAAGGTGGATCCGAAGGATTTTATTGTGCAGGATTAGAATTATAAAATAAAGAAGTTGAGTTTGTTCGACTTTTAATTTACCTCACCATCATTTTCTTTACCACATCTTTACCATCATTATAATATATTTTTACCAAATAAAGCCCTTTTGAAAGCCCATTTATATTGTATTCATTTGAATAATTTTTATTTTTAAAAACAAGTTTACCCATCATATCAACTATTTCTACTATTTCTATTGTATCAAATGATGAAATAGAAAAAGAACCATTGTTAGGGTTTGGATATAAATTTACATCAGCAATAACGGCATCGTTCAATGACAAAGGATTAGGGTCAAAACGAGCAATGAACGTATTGTCAATTGTTAAAGCGACCCAAGGACTATTGTTATATAAAAAATTAGGTTGTAGAGCACCAGCAGTAGTAATACCGGATTGACTTTGGGTTCTACCAAGTAAAAAAAAGCTATCGTTTTTAAAGAGTACATTCAAAATTTGGTCATTTAAATTGCCCCCAAAATAACTACCCCAATCTCTTTGCCCATCAGAATTAAATTTCACTATAAAGCCATCGTAGTTACTGTTTTTATTAGGTTGAATAGAATTTAAAGTACTTATATTACTTTGAAGTTGAGTGTCACCAAACAAATAAACATTGTTGTTAAATATCATAACACTACATGGAAAAGCATTGCTACCATTTGGATCTGTAGGGTTTTCTCCAACATAAGTTCCCCATACTCGTTCCCCATTTTCAGTAAACTTTACTAAATAGTTAGTTAATGAATTTCTTGTGGGTTGAAAAGAATTAGGGGTTGCGATGTTTGTGTTACTTGATGTTTGGCCACAAAAATATACATAACCATTATCACATTTTAATCCATTATTGTTTAGATGTTCAGTAGCAGTTCCTCCATAATAAGTACTCCATATTCGTTGTCCATTAAAAGAGAATTTTGAAATAAAGGTATCACTACAACTTCCTGGAGAAGGTTGATGGCAATTAGGTGTGGCAAAATAAGTATTAGGAGTAAAATTAGGTGGACAATCTACTGATCTTCCGCTAACATAAATTCCTGATTGGCCTACATCTATTGATTTTATTAAAGAGGCGTTTGTTCCATAATATGTTGCCCAAATAGGGTTTCCAGTATCTGTAAATTTTGCTATAACGGATGGAGCATCATTTTTAACTTCTTGAAATACACCAGCTGTTGCTAAGTTTGTGTTTGTTGTGTCAAAAGCTACATAAAAATGGTTAAATTGATCATTAACAATTGATTTATATATATTTCTTAAACCAATATCTGAGGTATTAAATACGACGTTATTTCCACCATAATAAGTACTCCACATAATATTCCCATCTGGATTAAATTTTGTGATAAAAGATGAAGATGCATTTTGCATTTGTGTTTGATAAGCATTGGGTGTAGAAATGTTTTGAGTGCTATTTGTAGAACCAATGCAATAAATATTATCATATTTATCAATAGATATTGCCTCAATATAATCAATGCCATTGCCACCTAAATAGGTTGCCCAAAGTAAATTTCCTTCTTGATTGAATTTAGACAAAAAACCATCAAATTGACCTCCACCATAGGTTGTTTGAAATGCATTAGGTGTAGCTAAATTAAATTGACCATTAGTATTTATAAGAACTCCACCCACAAAATAGATATTTCCTTGGCTATCCATTTCACTATCTATTATTTTCATACTCTCATCCCCGAAATAAGTTGCCCATGTTTTTAGGTAATTAGGTTGAGAGTAAAGAAAGTAAGGAAGTAAAAAAAAAATAGATTTAAGTATTGTTTTCATTTTAATAGAGTTTAAACCCCCAAATGATGTTAATCATTTGGGGAGAAATTTAAATTAATTATCATAAATAACTATTATGCCACCGCCAACTGTCATTCCATTTTCTTCATAAGAAGCTTCCCAACCAATTCCATCTAAAAATACAGGGCCATTATTACCATCAAAAGATAAATTACCACCGCCAAGCGAGCCATTAGGACCAACTTGAAACTTAATAAAATTAAATCTTTGTGGTAAAGCCAAAGCATTATTTAAGTTAGTACTTAGAAAATTAGCCCAAGTAGCACCGGCAGTAAATTGTCTTTGCCAAGCATTAATATAAGGCACACTTGTGGGAGAATAAAACGGAAAATAATTTACATTTGGGTTTTCTAATGTATAGGTAGTACCTGACGGAACATTGATAATTCCTCCTGAATAATTAGTTCTAAATCTAGGATAAGAGGAAGTAGCGGTTGATCTTGTTTGAATTTCTCCAACCTGAACGTTATAGCTGGAAAAATTAAAAATATATACTGTTTTTTGAGCAAAAGTAGTGATGCTTAAAAAGAAGGCTAAAAGTAAAATGATTTTTTTCATGTCTTTGTTTAGTTAGAGGTTACAATTTTGGTTTTTTCAGCATAAAGTTGCAATGCCATTGTAATGATAGAGGCATTATCGTCTCTTTTTTTTGACGCTTCAACAGCTGATTCTAATCCATTTGCTATTAGAAGTAGCTCTGCATTCTCTAATAAGATGTCATTTTTGGTTTTTTCTTCTTTTTCAGCGTTAACATTTATTTTAAAACTGGGTGAGTTTTTAATTTTTAACCATTCAATCATTGAGTTCCTGAAATTTGTCATTTCAGGGGTTTTTGCCGCCTCTGGCATTTTACTCGTTGTTGATGTTATTTCTTCTTCTGAGGCACAAGCAACAAAAAAAACGGCAAAAATCAGTAGGAGGTAATTTTTAAAATTTTTCATAAATTTGCATTAATTAAATTAATTGCAGTCTTACTATGTCGTCGAAAACATATAAAAAAGTAAGGCTGCTTTTTTGTGTTTGTTTGGTCGTTCAAATTGTTGCTCAACAAACTTCAATAGTCAACAATTTGTTTCTAAAAAGTACTTACAAAAAACTAGAAAGGCATTTTTTGTATTGTGTCACAAGTGGGTGGTTAGTCCTTTTAAACCCTTAAAAATTTGATTATTAACTTGATAATTCCAAATATAAGGAGTTAAAAACAATAAACCTAGTCAGAATCTGACTAAAATTAACACTTAAAATTTGTAGGAATCATTTTTTTTTTTTTCTACTTTTGTAAAACCCAAAACAAATTAGCCTAAAACAGTTATTCATGTTTTAATGCAATGCTATGTCTTCTAAAACCTTACAAAAAATTCGTCAACTCAGAAACGATAAAAACCTTACACAAGAATTTGTGGCAGAACAGATTGGTTGTTCCCAAAGTCATTATGCCAAACTGGAAAATGGAAAAGTTAAACTAAGCATAGAAATTCTACAAAAAATATCTACGGTATTTAAGTTAAGTGTTTCGGAATTGCTAGAGTAACATTATCATGAGTTGTAATGTTTCTATTCAACCCGAATTTCAAAAAGCTGATCCGAAAGATTTTATTGTGCAGGATTAGTTTTTATTTTCAATTAAAAGGAGTACTTTACAGCAGCAGTAAATTAAAAAATGAGCGAAGAAAAACCACAATTAAAAAAACAGTATTATCCGATTAATTCCAATTTAAGAAGTTATCTTGAAAAATATAAGAGAATAACAAAAACACCTATTTATTATGACGATTTGCTTCGTTTTCAAGGAAGCATTGCTGTTTTAGATAAAGACGAAAAAGACACATTATGGATTCGTCTTTATTATAACGAATTTGAAAAAATTGAACTAGATACCAGTTTAAAAAAAATCTATACTTTATTGCATTCAGATGGCGACGAGAGCAACATGGAGTATTTAAATGTAGATTATATAGATTTTTGTACGTTTGGAAATTCAAAACCCTTTCGGGTAAAAATTAGAAATATTCTAAACGATAATTACACGCATTTTTATATCAAAAAAGCGGATGCTTCTCGAATTTTTGGTTTAGAATTAGAACACATTATTTCGCCAAATAGTATTAATTTTCTAGTTTTTGAAGACACACTTATTGAAGAACATATTGTGGGAATTCCTGGCGATGTTTTTTTAGAACAAAATTTAAAAGAATGTAACGAACACGAAAAAACACAAATAGCTAAAGAGTTTGTAAAATTTAATGAACGTTGCATGATTGGTTTATTGGGCGATATGCGTTCCTATAATTTTGTGGTGATTCCTATTTATGATTTTGACCAACGTATTTTTAGAATCCGAGCTATTGACTTTGATCAACAAAGTTATGAAGGAAGTTTTAAACTCTATAAACCGCATTTATTTAAAGAAAACTTTAAGTTTTCAGAACTAGTACAAGACAAATTGAATCCTAAATCAATAATTCAATATCAAATTGAAGAACGCTCCATTATTGTAAAACGTTTAATTGATACAAAAACTAGATTAAAACGATTAATTGAAGCAATGAAAGCAACAAAATTAGCCCCGATTGAACATATTCAACAACTTCAAGAGGAAATTTATGACGTTACGTTTGATGTTGAGTTCAAGAAAGCTAATTCCATGGGAGAAATTGTGCAAGCGGCTTTAAATTTCATGAAAAGAAATTATAAAATTGAGGATATTTAATATTTAGTACAGATTTATTTTTACAATGAACCAAATCCAATTCATAAAATCAGCAGTTCAAACGGCTGATAAAAACATAGAAGCCACGTTAAAATTACTTTCAGAAGATTGTACCATTCCTTTTATTTCGCGTTACCGAAAAGACCAAACCGGAAATTTGGATGAAGTCGAAATCGAAAATATAGCCAAATTGGCCAAGCAATATGATGAAATCGTAAAACGAAAAGATTCCATTTTAAAAACTATTGAAGAACAAGGACAACTATCACCAGAATTAAAATCAAAAATTCAAAATAGTTTCGATTTACAAGAAATGGAAGATTTGTATTTGCCATACAAAAAGAAGAAAAAAACCAAAGCCGATGCTGCTCGTGAAAAAGGTTTGGAACCGTTGGCTAAAATCATCATGGCTCAAAACAGCGATGATATTGAATTTATTGCTTCCAAGTATTTGAATGATAAATTAGCCAATGAAGACGAAGCCTTGCAAGGAGCACGAGATATCATTGCCGAATGGATCAATGAAAATACTTTTATTCGAAAAAATCTGCGACGTTTATTTCAACGAAAAGCGATTGTTTCTACCAAAGTAGTGAAAAGCAAAAAAGACGACGAAGCGGCTCAAAAATTCAACCAATATTTCGATTGGGCTGAACCACTTTCAAAAGCACCATCGCACCGATTATTGGCCATGCTTCGAGCAGAAGCAGAAGGTTTTGTAAAAATGAATATAGAAATTGATCCCGAAGGTTCGGGAGAAGAAGCTATAGAATTTATCGAAAATAACACCATAAAAAACAATAAAGAAACAGCTCACCAACTGAAACTAGCCATAAAAGATAGTTACAAAAGACTATTAGAACCAGCCATTTCGAATGAAACGTTACAAGAATTTAAAACCAAAGCAGACGTAAAAGCGATTGATGTTTTTGCTCAAAATTTGAGTCAGCTGTTGCTAGCTCCGCCATTAGGCGAAAAGCGAATTTTGGCTATTGATCCTGGTTATCGTTCGGGTTGTAAAGTCGTTTGTTTGGATGAAAAAGGAGATTTGCTCTACAATGAAACCATTTATCCGCATCCGCCACAAAATGAAAATGCAATGGCAATGAAAAAAATCCGTTCGATGGTGAATGCTTATAATATTGAAGCAATTTCGATTGGAAATGGGACTGCAAGTCGAGAAACAGAGTTTTTCATTAAAAAAATTGCTTTTGACAAACCGGTTCAAGTTTTTGTGGTATCTGAAGCCGGAGCATCGGTTTATTCTGCTTCAAAAATTGCCCGTGATGAATTTCCAAAATACGATGTAACTGTCCGAGGTTCCGTTTCTATCGGAAGACGACTTTCTGACCCGTTGGCAGAATTGGTAAAAATTGACGCGAAATCAATCGGTGTAGGACAATACCAGCACGATGTAGATCAAACCAAGTTGAAAGAAGAATTAGATACGGTTGTGGTTCGTTGTGTGAATTCAGTGGGTGTAAATTTGAATACAGCCAGTAAATCCTTGTTGAGTTATGTTTCTGGAATTGGTGAAAAAATGGCCGAAAATATTATTGCATTCCGACAAGAAAACGGTCCGTTTGAAGACAGAAAACAACTTAAAAAAGTGCCGAGATTGGGTGAAAAAGCCTATCAACAATCAGCTGCATTTATTCGTATTCAAAACGGAAAAAATCCATTGGATAATTCGGCGGTACATCCGGAAGCTTATTCAATCGTGGAAAAAATGGCGAAAGACTTAAAAATTTCACTAACCGATTTAATTGGAAACAAAGAGAAAATATCCTTAATCAAACCTGAAAATTATACCAACCAAACCATCGGAATTTTAGGAATTAAAGACATTTTAAAAGAACTGGAAAAACCGGGACTTGACCCAAGAAAATCAGCAAAGGTTTTTGAATTTGACCCGAATGTCAAAAAAATGTCCGACTTGAGAACCGGCATGATTTTACCAGGAATTGTCAACAACATTACTGCTTTTGGTTGTTTTGTGGATATTGGATTAAAAGAAAGTGGTTTGGTACATATTTCACAACTCAAAGCAGGGTTTGTGTCGGATGTTAACGAGGTGGTGAAATTACATCAACATGTTCAAGTAAAAGTGGTTGAGGTGGATGAAGTAAGGAAAAGAATCCAGTTGACAATGGTGATTTAAAAAAAAATCCAAATTTCACCTTAAGTATCATGAAATTTGGATTTTTTGGTAAGAAATTAAAAAAGTTATTCCTTTTTTTCTTCCTCTTTTTTTTCTGCCGGTTGATCATCTTTAGCAGCATTTTTAAATTCTTTAATACCGCTACCTAAACCTTTCATTAATTCCGGAATTTTTTTACCTCCGAAAAGTAATAAAACAACAACGATAATTAATCCTATCTGCCAAGGACCTATCATTCCTAAAAATATAGCTAATGCATTCATAGTTTACATATTTGAAAGGACAAATGTAAAAAGAAATTACGGGACTTGTTTCGATTTCAAGTATTTCTTAACTTAAAAGTTAGTTAAAGTGAGTGGTTTTTTATCTAAAACAAGAAAAACACCTCTTTTTAAAGACAGTTTAATTACTATATTTGTATATTAAAATTGAATTATGTCTGAAAAACGGCTCAAAAGACAACAACTCAAGAAGCAATTGTTTACCAAGAATAGGTTGGTGATTTTAAATGAGGAAACCTTCGAAGAGATCTTTTCATTAAAGCTCAACTTGATGAATGTTTTTGTTGTGCTTACTATTTCTTCTATTTTGTTAATTTCAATTACAACTTATATAATTGCATTTACACCATTACGTGAATTTATTCCGGGATATGCTTCCAATAAATTAAAAAAGGATGCTACTATTTTAGCGGTTAAATCGGATTCTTTGGCTATTGAAGTGAAGAAAAATGAAATGTACATAAATTCTATTAAAAAGATTTTAACCGGTGATTTAGAATATGCCAAGTTTAATAAAGACTCTATATTAGCTCAAGAAAATCCGGATAATTTAAAAGCTGATTTAAATCCTTCAGAGGATGAGAAAAAACTCCGGGAGCAAGTTGCTTTGGAAGACAAGTATAACCTTTTTGAAAAAGCTCAATCGAAAGTAAATTTAGTTTTATTTCCACCGGTAAGAGGCCACATTACTGAAAAATACAGTTCGGTTAATAAGCATTTTGCAGTTGATATTGCGGTTGCTAAAGACACACCCATTAAGTCAGTTGCCAATGGGAGTGTTGTTTTTGCAGAGTGGACACCCTCCACCGGAAATGTGATAATTATTAAACATCGAGATGGTTTACTGTCTGTTTACAAACACGCGGCATCATTAACAAAAACACAAGGAGATGTGGTTAGAACGGGAGAAGTTATTGCACTTGCCGGGTCAACCGGAAAAGAATCAACCGGAATTCACTTGCATTTTGAATTATGGAAAGACGGTTTTACCATTGACCCCTCTCAATTTATAGATTTTGAATAATTATGCGAATTAAAGTTTTAGCGGCTAAACTTCTAGCCAGAAAAGCACATAAGGATACCCAAAAATGGGCCTCAAAACCGGAAGAGATTCAGCAAAAGGTTTTTAAAAGTTTGATTAAACAAGCTTCAGGAACTTTGTTTGGCAATGATCACCATTTTACTGCCATTAAAACGCATAATGATTTTGTCAAATATGTTCCGGTGAGAGATTATGAAGCATTGAAATCGTATGTTGATTTAGTAGTTGAAGGGAAAGAGAATATTTTATGGAAAGGAAAACCAGTTTATTTTGCTAAAACTTCCGGCACAACATCCGGAGCAAAATATATTCCGCTTACGAAAGAATCTATCCCGTTTCATATTCAGGCAGCCCGAAATGCTATTTTGAGTTATATTCACGAAACCGGCAAGGCAGATTTTGTTAAGGGGAAAATGATTTTCCTTCAAGGGAGCCCAATATTAGAAGAAAAAAACGGAATAAAATTAGGACGACTTTCCGGAATTGTCGCTCATTATGTGCCAAAATACCTTTTGAAAAATAGAATGCCTTCATGGGAAACCAATTGTATCGAAGATTGGGAAACCAAGGTGAATGCGATAGTAGAAGAAACTTTTAACGAAAACATGACTGTCATTTCAGGTATTCCGGCTTGGGTGCAGATGTATTTTGAAAAACTACAACAAAAAGGGAATAAGAAAGTTGGAGAAATTTTTAATAACTTTAATCTCTTTATCTACGGTGGAGTTAATTTTGAACCTTATCGTGCCAAGTTTGAAAATTTAATAGGCAGAAAAGTTGATTCGATTGAGTTGTTCCCTGCTTCGGAAGGATTTTTTGCTTACCAGGACTCTCAGAAGGAAATAGGTATGTTATTACTTTTAAATTCAGGAATTTTCTATGAATTTATTAAAGCAGATGATTTTTTTACTGAAAATCCAAAAAGGCATACCATTGGAGAAGTAGAATTAGGGGTAAATTATGCTTTAATTATTTCAACTAATGCGGGTCTTTGGGCTTATAATATTGGAGATACAGTTCAGTTTACGAGTTTAAAGCCTTATAGGGTAATTGTTTCGGGACGAATTAAACATTTTATTTCTGCCTTTGGCGAACATGTAATTGGTAAAGAAGTAGAATGTGCTTTAAAAGAAGCGATGGAAGGAACAACAATTAGGGTAAATGAATTTACGGTGGCTCCACAAATTTCTCCTAAAGAGGGCTTGCCTTTTCATGAATGGTTAATTGAATTTGAAAATGAGCCGGATGATATGGATGCTTTTGCTTTGAAAATAGATATCGCCATGCGGAAACAAAATGTGTATTATGACGATTTGATTGTGGGTAACGTTTTACGTACCTTAGTTGTTACAAAAGTGAACAAAAACGGATTTCAGGATTATATGAAATCCATTGGTAAATTAGGAGGTCAAAATAAGCTTCCAAGACTAAGTAATGATAGAAAAATAGCAGATGTACTTAACCAAAATAAAAAAACCTAAATTTGCAAAAAATAAAAGTATACAAATTGATTTTTATTGGCAATTTGAAATACTTAATACCTTATAAATGAAAGAAATAAAAAATATTTCCCGTTCCCGAGCTCAAGAATCATCTTCAGCTATTGAACGATTATATATCACGATGCGTCACTTGTTTAATCGCGGCTTTTATAAACCGATGGGAATTTCAGGAGAAACTTTACGTGAAGCGTTATTACAATTGCGTCCTGAAATTTATGGATCCATTGCTGAAGAAAAAGTAGAACTCAACGGATTATTGTATGTTATCGAACGGCTTCCGGTTGGCATAGAAGAATGTCGGTATATTAATTTAACATCAGACGAAGGCTATTCAAAATCACATTTTACTGCAATTGTTCCTCCTAAACGAAGAAGAAATTGCTACCGAATTGACGAAGAGCAGATGAACGTTGAAATTACACGTGGGCGTTCAGACATTTATGATATTTTAACCCATTTGACCTTTATTTTTATAGAATCACATAAAATTAAAGACCGTGTTTTATTAGATGAAAATCAATACGAAGTAACACGAGATTGGCAAAAAGTAGAACAGTATGTTTTGCAACCCAAAAAATTATCACAAATTGATAAAGAAAAAGCAATATCTCACGCATCGAATGTGTTAGGAAGAAGCTTTTCAGAGGTATTAGCTATTTATGATTCGTTTGGAACAGCAGAAAAACCGGATCGTTTTTTACACATTATTTATTGGTTAGGAAAATTAGCTATTGAAGAAATTGTTGAAAACAATAAACGAACGATTACATTCAGTCCAATTTTAAGAGAACGATTAGGACATCATATTCATGGAGAAATTTGGGCCACTCAAATTAAGGATGTTTTAAAGAAAAATGATTTATTAGGAAGGCCTATTCATATCATTAGTGCCAATATGCATAGTGTGATGAATTCCATTTTTGCAACGAATGTGTTAAAAACAAAGTTCAAAGATAAAACGGATTTCTTTATTTATGAAGAATTAAGTAAATCCGGAGCCAATGATTTGCGAAATAAAGTTGAAGAAGTGGCTTTAAAATCAGGAATGATGTCAGTTTTAGACGAATCCGGAACAAATATAGATGTGCAAATTTTTGATACAGCTAAAATAGATTTTTCAAAAACATCTTTTTCAAAAGCTAAAGTAGGAGAGCAAAAACCGGTTTTAATTGTGATGGATTATGCTTTTGGCGAACAAGCCTATGAAACCATTGACGAACTATTAAAACCATACAAAGAAGGAAAAAGCAAAGTAACCTTTTTAAATGTAGAATCGGTTTCCATCATGGGTAAAGCCGGAATTTTACAAGGAGGAAAAGGTGATATTATGATTCCATCGGCACATATCAACGAAGGTACGGGTGATAATTATCCTTTTGAAAACGAATTGACCGTTTCTATGTTTAATGGAAATGATATTCCTGTTTTTGCGGGACCAATGGTGACCGTATTAGGAACATCGTTACAGAACAAAGATTTATTAAAATTTTTCCATGAATCAACATGGGGTGTTATCGGTCTTGAAATGGAAGGAGCCTATTATCAAAAAGCAATTCAATCAGCCTCCAAAATCAGAAAAAGCATACCAGAAGAAGTAAAAGTGCGTTATGCGTACTATGCTTCAGATAATCCATTGGAAACTGGAAGCACATTAGCATCCGGAGGATTAGGCACAACCGGTGTAAAACCAACCTATTTAATTACAATTAAAATACTAGAACAAATTTTTAATTCAAAATAAAAATTATGAGCGTAAACTCATCAGATAACCAGGAAATTGATTTAGGACAAGTATCTAAAAAAATAGGACAAACCTATCAAAATTTTTTAAGCTGGGTTTTTAGAGGAATTCTTTTTGTAAAAAGGAATTTCATTTTGTTGCTAATTCTATTTATTGTCGGAGCTGCATTAGGTTTTTATTTAGATAAAAAAGTAGCAAGTTACAATCATCAAATTATTATCTCGCCCAATTTTGGTAGTACAGATTATGTGTATGCTAAAATAGATTTGTTACAATCAAAAATCAATGAAAATGACACCACTTTTTTAAAAGAAATTGGAATAAAAGACACAAAAAAGTTCGGAAAAATTTCTGTTATGCCAATAATTGATGTTTACAAATTTATAAGCAATAAAGCGGAAAATTTTGAATTAATCAAACTATTAGCAGAAGACGGCAATATTGATAAAATAGTAGAAAATAAATTAACCAGTAAGAATTATCCCTTTCATGTGGTTTCGTTTACTACTTCAAAAATTTCTTCTGAAGAAAAAACAGTTAATCCGATTCTTAATTATTTAAATGATAGTCAATATTATAAAGCATTACAAAAAGAATATTTGAATAATATTCAGCTTAAAATGAGAGCTAATGATTCAATAATTAATCAAATAGACGCTTTAATGAATCAGTTTAAAAAGACAGCTAGCGGGTCTTCACAAAGCGATAAATTGGTTTATTATAATGAGAATACACAACTTAATGAAGTCATTAAAACGAAAGACAATTTAGTGAGAGAACAAGGTTTGTTACGAATTGATTTAATCAGTTTAGATAAAGTTGTAAAAGACAATAGTGTAATTTTGAATAGTAAAGACACCAAAGGAACAAATGGGAAAATGAAGTTTTTGATTCCGTTTTTGTTTTTGATTTTATTCATGACAATTAAAGGATTTAAAAGATTTTATAATAATCAATTGG
>JAKLIC010000090.1 GCA_022709825.1 Bacteroidota bacterium
AGTGATGCTGCGGCCGATAAAGCTTATCCGTGGTTGATTCAGTTTTTACCTTCCGGTCTGAAAGGATTGGCTTTTGTAGCTTTGACTGCTGCCATAGTTTCTTCTTTAGCCTCCATGTTAAATTCAACTTCAACGATTTTTACGATGGATATTTACAAACAGTACATCAATAAAAATTCAGATGATAAAACAACTGTCCGAGTAGGCCGAATAACTTCTGCCGTTGCTTTATTGATTGGAGCAATCGTTGCCCCGTTGTTAGGCGGAATTAACCAAGCTTTTCAGTTTATTCAAGAATATACCGGCGTGGTGAGTCCCGGCATATTAGCCATCTTTCTATTAGGGCTATTCTGGAAAAAAACGACCAACAAAGCAGCCATTTGGGGAGCATTAGTTTCCATCCCGATTGCGATGTTCTTTAAAGTTGGACCAAAAGGATGGGCTGAAGGCACTTGGTTAGAAAATATTTTCCCTAGTGTCCCTTTCTTAGATCAAATGGGCTATACCACTTTACTTACTATGGCTTTTATTGCTTTAATAAGCTGGAATCAAAATAAAGGCGTTGATGATGCCAAAGGATTTGAATTACGCAGAGAAACCTTTAAAACAAGTTCTACTTTTAACATCAGTGCCTTTGCCATCCTGATTGTTTTAGTGTTCCTATATGCCTTCTTTTGGAAATAAACCTAAGCTTGAATACAAAAGTTTTGTTAGTGCTTAAATCTATTTGCCACACATTACATAAATAAATTTGTGTAATGTGTGGCATTAAAAAAAGTATCAGTTGATACGGGAAACTTTTATAGTATAGTATCTTAAACTACAATTTAAACCAAAAAAAAACTCACAATTTGGGGATAGTAAGTTTTTTTTGGGTTGTTGGTATTTGTATTGGAAATTAATCCGGAGTACCTACTACTCCAGTATTGTCAGTAATCAACGGTAAACGAACCGCTAATCCTTTATCGTTTAACATGGTCATTTGGAATGTATCTTTTTTAGCTAGTGCATACGATATCAATCCATTGAATTTGTTATAGGAAATATTCATTTCTTTTAAATTGCTTAAATTCTCTAACTCAAAAGGCACTTGTCCTACAAAGTTATTTTCAAATAAGCTTAAGTTTTCAAGAGCTGTTAAGTTTTCAACTTCATAACTCAATTTACCGGAGAAGTTATTGCTGTTTAACATCAATACTTTTAAATTTTTCAATCCGAATAATGATTTAGGTAATTCACCTTCCAACATATTATTGAATAAGGATAAATTTTCTAATTGAGCTAAATTTCCAATTTCATTTGGCAATCCACCTGTTAAAGAATTCATGTATAATTCTAGTATTTTTAATGATTTTGCATTTCCAATTGTAACAGGAATTGAACCGGTTAAACGATTAAACGAAACATTTAATGTTTTTAACGCTTGCAATTCACCAATTGAAGCCGGCAAACTACCATTTAAATCATTTTTAAATAAATCTAATGTTTCTAAATATTTTAAATTAGAAATTTCTGCCGGAATTTGGCCTTTTAATTTGTTGTTTGGCAATTCAAGACCAACTACTTTGTTGTCTTTGATTTTCACACCATACCAAGTAGAAGTAGCCGCTTTTAAATCCCATGTTTTTTTCCATTGATTACCATTTGTTGTGTGATAAAATTTAACTAAAGCCTCTTTTTCAGCAACAGAAACTTCTGCTAAAGCGAGAAATGAAATGAAAAACACAAAGAATGTAGTAGTAATTGTTTTCATAAGTTTATTAAATTTGGGTTTGATGGAGTAAATGTAAATACTTTTATCGTTATAATACATATTTAATCGATGAAATGCGTTAATTGTTATTAAAATATAGTTTTTACTTACAATTATCGACGAACTGCACTAGGTACTTTCTGTTTTAAGAAACCTGTTTAAGTAAAAACAAAACCCACTCTTTATAAGCCTTTAAAAAATTAACTAAATATTTGTTAAATATCAATTCACCTTAAAACCTTTGGTTTTAGAAAAAGTAAATTTGTAAACCATAAATTTTACCACCGTAAAACAAGCATCACCTTATGAAATTTAAAAACATCTTTATAATTATACTTTCAGTAGGATTATTAACGCTAATCGTTTATAGAATTACAAGCAATAAATCGCAAAGTGAAAAGAATAACAGTAAAAGTGCCTCTCCAAAAATGGCGGCCAATGTAAAAGGTCTTGTTTTGACTCCTCAGAAATTTTCCAATGAATTAACTTTGTCAGGTACCATTGATGCTAACGAACAAATTGAACTTCGCAGTGAAGTTTCAGGTGTTGTACAAGGTATCTTTTTTAAAGAAGGCCAAAACGTAACCAAAGGACAACAGTTAATTAAAGTCAACGATATCGAATTAAGAGCTCAATTGTCGCAAGCTAAAACCCGACAATCCTTAGCTTCTGAAAACGAACGAAGAGCCAAATTACTTTTAGAAAAAGAAGCCATTAGTCAGGAAGAATACGATGTAGCCAAAGCAGAATTACAATCCACTCAAGCACAAACCCAATTAATTCAAGCTCAAATTGCTAAAACTTCGATTGTAGCACCCTTTTCCGGAAAAATCGGTTTACGGTCTATTTCTCCAGGAACCTATGTAACACCAACCACACTAATTGCAAAACTGGTGAACAATGCACAGGTAAAAATCACCTTTTCCATTCCGGAAAAATATGCCACATTAATGAAGCTGAATTCCGATTTAAGTTTTACAACCTCCGGTTCCAATGAAAAGTTTTCGGGTAAAATTTATGCCATGGAACCTGCCATTGAACAATCCACCAGAACATTACAAATAAGAGCTTTGGCAGACAACAAACAAGGAAGATTAATTCCCGGCACCTATGCTAATATCACCTTGCCTTTAGATGATATCAACGATGCCTTACTTGTTCCGACTGAAGCAATCATTCCGATTCAAAACGGTAAAAAAGTTTTTATCTCTTCCAAAGGAATGGCTAAAGAAGTAATTATTGAAACGGAATCCCGAACAGAAAAAGAAATTCTGGTCACTGCCGGATTAAAACTCGGTGATACGGTCATCATATCCGGAATCATGGCTTTAAAAGAAGGAGCACCGCTAAATGTAACATTACCTAAAAACTAAATCGCATGAGTTTATCAACTTTAAGCATCAAGCGACCCGTTTTAACCATTGTGATGAATCTGATGATTGTCCTTTTTGGGATCATCGGCTACACTTATTTGGGTGTTCGAGAATTTCCTTCCATCGATCCGGCTCAAATTACAGTTCAAACCAATTATACCGGTGCCAACGCTGATATTATCGAATCGCAAATAACGGAACCTCTTGAAAAGGCAATTAATTCCATCGATGGAATCCGAAACATTTCTTCTACCAGTGCTCAAGGTACAAGTGTTATTTCTATCGAATTTAATCTTGGAAAAAACCTTGAAGAAGCAGCTAATGATGTGCGTGATAAAGTTTCGCAAGCCGTTCGAAATTTGCCACAAGATTTAACTGCACCCCCAGTAGTTTCAAAAGCTGATGCCGACTCCGACCCGATTCTGACAATGACCATGAAGAGTGAAAACAAAAATGTTTTAGAACTCACCGATTATGCGGAAAATGTAATTTTACAACGTTTGCAAACCATACCGGGTGTTAGTAGTGTTCGGATTTGGGGGGAACGAAAATATGCCATGCGTTTGTGGATTGACCCAATTAAACTTTCTGCATATGGTTGCACTGCTTCTGATGTACTAACGGCTTTGAACAAACAAAATGTCGAATTACCCTCCGGAAAGCTGACAGGAAACAATACTGAATTAACTGTAAAAACCCTTGGTAATTTATCTACTGAACAAGATTTTAACAACATCATTGTAAAATCAGAAGGCGATAGAATTGTTCGCTTGTCGGATGTTGCCAAAGCTAGCCTTGAAGCAGAAAACCTGGAAACCCGATTGAGTGATTCCGGTCAAACCATGATTGGACTAGCCATTACGCCACAACCGGGTACCAATTATTTAGATATTTCGGAAGAATTCTACAAACAATACGAATTACTGAAAAAAGATTTACCAAAAGATTTTGAACTGAATGTAGCGATTGACACGACCATTTTTATCAAAAAAGCTATTTTAGAAGTAGCCGAAACTTTATTGATTTCTTTACTTTTAGTAACTTTAGTAATCTATCTTTTCTTCAGAGATTGGGCCATTGCTTTTCGTCCATTAATTGATATTCCCGTTTCCTTAATTGCTACTTTTTTCATTATGTACATTTTTGGTTTTTCCATCAATGTACTTACGTTGTTGGCAATTGTTTTAGCAACGGGACTTGTGGTAGATGACGGTATTGTAGTCACCGAAAACATTTTCAAGAAAGTAGAAGAAGGCATGTCGCCAATCGAAGCCGCCATCAAAGGTTCCAATGAAATTTTCTTTGCTGTAATTTCAATTTCCATCACGCTGGCAGCCGTATTTCTTCCCATTATATTTTTAGAAGGATTTGTGGGAAGATTATTCCGAGAGTTTGGAATCGTGATCGGTGCGGCCGTGTTAATATCGGCCTTTGTTTCTTTAAGTTTAACGCCCATGTTGAATGCCTATTTAATGAAAGGCGGGAAACAAAAACGTTCGAAATTCTACGAAATGACCGAACCTTTTTATGAAAATTTAAATAAAGGGTATGCCAACTCGTTGGGTAAATTCATGAAGAGAAAATGGTTGAGTTTCCCGATTTTGATTATCTGTTTGGGATTATCAGTCTTGTTTTACAACATTCTACAAAAAGAAACAGCTCCGTATGACGACCGAAGTATGATACTTGTAAATGTTACCGGACAAGAAGGTGCTACTTATGATTACATGGATCGCTTTATGCAAGATTTGTCGCAATTGATAACTGATTCCATTCCTGAGAAAAAAATAAGTTTGATTGTCACTTCCCCCGGATTTAGTGCAGGTTCTCTTAACAGAGGTTTTGCCAGACTTTCCTTAGTTGATCCTGAAGATAGAGATGCTTCGCAAAAAGAAGTTGCTGACCGATTAACAAAATTAACCAAAGGTTTTACTGATACTAAAACATCCGTTTCCGAGCAACCCACCATTTCTGTTAACAGACGTGGAGGATTACCCATTCAGTTTATTATTCAAGCGAAAAACTTTGAAATGCTAAGGGAAAAAATTCCGGAATTCATGGAAGAAGCCTCTAAAGACCCTACTTTTTCAATTACCGATGTAAACTTAAAATTCAACAAACCTGAAATTTATGTTACTATCAATCGCGAAAAAGCGGAATCATTGGGTGTTTCTGTTCTCGATGTAGCCCAAAGCATCCAATTATCGTTAAGCGGGCAACGTTTTGGTTATTTCTTAATGAACGGAAAACAATACCAAGTCATTGGACAATTTGACAAAAAGGACCGTGACCAACCGTTGGATTTAGCAGCAATCTTTGTTCGAAATAATGCCGGTCAATTGATACAATTAGATAATGTAGTGACTATTGACGAGCAAAGCAGTCCGCCGCAATTGTTTCACAATAACCGTTATATGGCGGCAACTGTTTCAGCAGGTTTAGCTCCGGGAAAAAGTATTGGGGACGGAATTGAAGCTATGGAACGCATCAAAGAAAAAGTGCTGGACGAAACCTTTACAACAGATTTAGGAGGCGAATCACGTGATTTTGCGGAGAGTAATTCCAATACGATGTTTGCTTTCGGATTAGCATTACTTCTGATTTTCCTAATCTTAGCAGGACAATTTGAAAGTTTTATCGATCCGTTTATCATCATTTTAACAGTACCAATGGCCGTTGCAGGAGCCTTATTCTCCCTTTGGCTTTTTGGGCAAACGTGGAATATTTTCAGTCAGATTGGAACAGTGATGCTAATTGGATTAGTAACCAAAAACGGAATTTTGATTGTTGAATTTGCCAACCAACTTCGCGAACAGGGAAAAACAAAATATGAAGCGGTTATGCAAGCCTCTGAATCTCGCCTCCGACCGATTTTGATGACCAGTTTAACCTTAGCTTTAGGAGCGATGCCAATTGCCGTTTCGTTAGGGGCTGCTTCTCAGAGTAGAATGGGAATGGGAATTGTAATTGTGGGGGGAACTATTTTCTCGTTAATTTTAACCCTTTATGTGATTCCTGCCATTTACCTGATGTGGTCGCGTGAAAAGAAACACCGGACTGAATTAGACCAAGCTGATCAATTTGACCGTGAGTCAGTTTAATTTGAAAATATGAAAAATTTTAAATACATAGTAATATTTCTAATAGGACTTCCTCTTTTTGCTGTTGGACAAACTGTTCTAACCTTAGAAGAAGCGATTGCCATTACATTAGAGAATAATTTTGACCTTCGTATTGCAAAAAACGAAGTTAAAATAAATGAAGAAAATGTAAGTTT
>JAKLIC010000091.1 GCA_022709825.1 Bacteroidota bacterium
CGTTACACATAAACGGCTTTTTCAATCCAAAACTACTAATCGTAACCGACAGTAGACTCAGCATTTCAATTTCTTGAAAATCAAATAAAAAACTATTTTGCTTTTTAAACAAAACCGGACCACAAACCATTTCTTTTTTTTCTGTTTGAATAAAAATATCTAAATCAAGTAACCAATTTTTCGGGACCACACAATCTGCATCGGTTGTAATAATCCAATCAAAATTTGAACAGGCAATCGCAGTTTGAATGGCATCTTTCTTAGGAGAATTTGAATTTCGTATGTTTTTCAATTCAACAACTCGAAACCCGTAACTCGAAACTTGATAACCATCCGTAGATTCATCATCAACTAAAATCAATTCAAATTTTTCAATCGGATAATTTAATTGTTCAATTGATTTTAAAAGTTGCGGCAAATTATGAGCTTCATTTCGAAAAGGAACAACAATTGAAAAAGAATGTTTAAGTTCTTTTGAAGAAGGTGAAAATCGCTTTACTTTTTTAAATGCTACACAAAATAGGAATAATAAAATCACATAAATTGTAATAGATACATAAATAAACACCATTACAAATCCATTTTTGGTTTAAACTTCAACACAAAAAAACTCCCTAATAGTACCGGAATAACTAAATTAAAGAACCACATAATAATCGTAATCGAAGCAATTACCCATTCATTAACACCTAATTTCCCAAATAAAAATAACGCTACACTACCTTTTATAACTACATCCATCAAATGAATACTTGGTATAACAGAAGCTAAAAAATACATGGTAAAAATGGTAAGAATAGCATCTGAATAAGGAATATCAACTTGAAAAATTAATAACAAAAAGTAAAATTGATGCGAAAAAATAATATACCTAAGTAACGAATATTGAACATTTACAAAGTGTTTTCGAGCAGGAAATAATTGCATTTTAACCATTATTTTCTCCACTGAATAACCATAAAAATTGATTTTTTTATAATAAAAAAGCAAAACAGAGAGAAGTATAACTAAAAGAATTGGAAGCCAGAAAATCAAACCCTTTTCATTTGCGTTGTATTCTATATCAAAGGAAAAAGGAGAGAAAATAAAATAAAAAAGCACACCAAAAACTCCAAAAAAAACAGTTACCATCATCTGAGTAATGTTGCCTAAAAAATTTAAAAAAATTATTCGCTTCGTTTTTTCTTTTGAATAATACAAACATTTAGCCACATATTCCCCAACCCGATTAGGCGTAAAAATAGAAGCCGTCAGTGACCCCAATGTTTGTTCAACGGCTTGTTTGAAAGTTATTTTATGGAAACTGGAAACTAAATTTTTCCATTTCAAAAATTCAAATAACCAATTCAAAACACTTAATAATATAATACCCAGCAAACTGAAAGCTGAAAAATTAGACACAATTCCATCAAAATTTGAAATGCTTTTTTGTTGCAATTGTTGGAACAAATAATAAAGTGCTCCGCCCACAAGCAAAAGTTTTGCGAGAACCAATGAGAATTGTTTAGCTTTGTGAGATAATGTAACCATCAGTACAAAGTAAAGCAAAACTTTACACTTTTAAATAGTAAACTTTTAAACTCTAATTTTGGCAAACGAACGCATCATCTTAGGCATCGACCCCGGAACCACCATTATGGGATTTGGTTTAATTAAAGTCATTAACAAAAAAATGGAATTCATTCAGTTAAATGAATTGATTTTGAGTAAATATGATGATCATTATACCAAATTAAAAGTGATTTTTGAACGCACGATTGAGTTGATTGAAACCCATCATCCGGACGAAATTGCCATTGAAGCTCCGTTTTTTGGGAAAAATGTACAATCGATGCTCAAACTCGGACGAGCTCAAGGCGTGGCGATGGCAGCGGGATTGTCGAGACAAATTCCAATTACCGAATATGAACCCAAAAAGATAAAAATGGCCATTACCGGAAACGGAAACGCCAGTAAAGAACAAGTAGCTAAAATGCTACAACAATTGTTGGGTTTAAAAGAATTACCAAAAAACTTAGATTCTACGGATGGACTGGCGGCGGCGGTTTGTCATTTTTTTAATTCAGGGAAAGTAGTTGGAGAGAAAAGTTATACGGGATGGGATGCTTTTGTGAAGAATAATGAGAGTCGTGTGAAAAAATAGTTCACAATCTCAGTTGACAGTCACAGTACTGTAAACTGAGACTGCGACTGAAAACTAAAAAAATGTCCGGAATCTACATCCATATCCCTTTTTGCAAACAAGCTTGTCATTACTGCGACTTTCATTTTTCTACTTCCATGAAAAAGAAAGACGAGATGGTTTTGGCTTTAGTGAAAGAAATCTCGATGCGAAAAGAAGAATTTAAAAATGATGTAATCGAAACCATTTATTTCGGTGGCGGAACTCCTTCTGTTCTGGCTATTGAAGATTTACGATTGTTGATTGAGGAAGTTTTTAAAAATTATAATGTCATTGAAAACCCAGAGATTACAGTCGAAGCGAATCCAGATGACTTATCGAATAATCGAATAATCGAACTATCCAACAATCGAATTAACCGACTCTCCATCGGCATTCAATCCTTTTTTGAAGATGATTTAAGAATGATGAATCGGGCTCATAATGTCGAAGAAGCCAAAATATGTTTAGAAGAAGCCACCAAACATTTCGACAACATTTCACTCGATTTGATTTACGGCATTCCGGGCATGAGCAACGAAAAATGGATTCAAAATATCGAAACCGCTTTGTCTTTTGGTATTCCGCACATTTCAAGTTATGCGTTAACGGTGGAACCAAAAACGGCTTTACATTCGTTTATACAAAAAGGAATTATACCACCACCGGAAGACGAAGTCGCTCAAGAACACTTTGAAATTTTGGTTGAAAAATTAGAAGAGGCCGGATTTATTCATTATGAACTGTCCAATTTTGGGAAGGAAAATTTTTTTTCTAAAAACAATTCGAGTTATTGGTTAGGAAAAAAATACATTGGCATTGGACCTTCTGCACATAGTTATGATGGTGAAAAACGTGGTTGGAATGTATCTAATAATTCCTTGTACATCAAATCAATACAAGAAGGCAAATTGCCCATTGAAACAGAAATATTGTCCAAAACCGATCGGTACAACGAATATGTTATGACTGGATTACGAACGATTTGGGGAATTTCTCTGGACAGAATTCAATCCGAATTTGGACAAACCTATTTAGATTATCTCAACCAACAAGCGGCTAAATACATTGAAGATCATTTGCTTCATGTGGATGAAAATATTTTGCGAACCACTCGAAAAGGAAAGTTTCTGAGTGATGGGATTTCTTCTGATCTTTTTATGTTGAACTTAATATAACTTTTAACATTAAGAAGTTAAGGATAATTAAGGTTTTCATTAAGTCTTAACTTATTTTATTAAATTTGGAAAAGTTTTATTACTCCTTAATGAAACTTAATGAAATAGCCCTTAATTTCTTAATGTTAAAAAAGTTGAAACATTGATAGCAACAATAACCCACCAAAACAAAACTTTCCAAGTCGATTTATCAAAACCCATTGATATTTCGTTGCCATTATCCAATACAGAAAAAAATCCGATTGCATGGTACATCGAAAAACCGCAAATTGAACCGGTTCGTTTTGGTTCATGGGTGGGAAGTGTGAAAGGTGGAGCCACCACCAATTTCAACAACATTTTTTTTAATCCGCACGGACATGGAACGCACACGGAATGTTTGGGACATATTACTAAAGAATTTTACTCTATCAATCAGGCCTTGAAAACCTTTTTCTTCACGGCTCAACTGATTTCCATTCAACCGGAAAAACAAGGTGAGGATTTTGTCATTACCAAAATGCAAGTAGAAAAAGCTCTTGGTAATTCAAAACCGGAAGCGATAGTGATTCGCACCTTACCCAATTTGAATGAAAAAAAGTCAAAAAATTATTCACATACTAATCCACCTTATTTACATGAAGAAGCGGCTATTTTTATTCGTGAAAAAGGCATTCAACATTTATTAATCGACTTACCAAGTGTAGATAAGGAAAAAGATGAAGGCAAATTATTGGCCCACAAAGCCTTTTGGAACGTGAAAGATGTGAATAATTTAAATGAAGATGCCCGAAAAAACGCAACGATAACGGAATTGATTTTTGTGGATGATGTAGTAAAGGATGGAAGTTATCTTTTGAATTTACAGATGGCTTCGTTTGAGAATGACGCAAGTCCTAGTAAGCCAATTGTCTTTCAAATTTTATAATTTATCATGAATATTGAACAACTTTACCAATTCTGTCAATCTAAAAAAGGCGTCACCGAACACTTCCCATTCGATGAAGACACCTTAGTTTTTAAAGTCGGCGGAAAAATGTTCTGTTTGACTTCTTTGAAAGAATGGGAAAGCGGAACACCTTCTTTAAATTTAAAATGTGATCCTGAAAAAGCATTAGAACTTCGTACCGAATATGATGCAATTAATCCGGGGTATCACATGAGTAAAATTCATTGGAATACAGTTGCTTTTCACAGTGATGTGGATGACAAAATGATGCGGGAACTCATTAACCATTCCTATGAATTGGTTTTTAAAAGTTTATCAAAAAAATTACAAAACGAAATAGTACTCCAAAACAAGTGAATTTATACTAGATTGTTTTTTTTAAAATTTTATCAAACCCCGACGAATTTATCGTTTATCGGGATTTTTCTGTTCCAAAATCTTTCTTTAAAATTTACAAAAACCTGATTTTTATCATTTTTATGATAACATATTTTATTTAAATTATAAAATTATGTTTCAATTTTATAGTATTGATTATCAATATTTTAGTTTAGTTCGTGATCTTTTTTATATGTATCAATTGTTACAAATAAAAAAATTATAATGACTTAAATTTATAGTAGCAAATCAATAAAATTTGTTTTTACTACTAATTAAAATATACGATTATGAAAAAAATTTTGTTCCCCGTTTGTTTATTTCTACTATCATCTTTTGCTTATTCACAAAGCGGTCACATCATGCAAGGTGTTGGGGCTGTTAACATGTCAATGGGAGGTGCATCAACCGCACAGCCTTTAGATATTTCCGGTGCATTACAATGGAACCCAGCTTCTATTTCTGCTTTTAATGACAAAATAATTAAGTTTGATATTGGAATGTTTTATTCTTCCCCGGAATTATTTTCTACCGTTCCTGAATTTAACGAATTAGGCCAACCTACCGGTAATTTTTTCAGTGGTTCTACAAAAGATGATCGAGGTGTTTCGCCGATGCCGGCATTAGCTATGGTTTGGGGCAAAGAAGGAAGCAAACACACGTTTGGTGCCTCTGCGTTTGGGATTAGTGGATTTGGAGTTACATTTCCTGAAAGCACAACAAATCCAATAAATATGCCTCAAAGTATGGGCGGTTTTGGAAGAGTTGAATCAGATTATATGTTATTACAAGTAGGTTTTACCTGGGCTTATGAATTATCTGAAAAATTTTCAATTGGTATTGAACCAACATTTAACTATGCAACATTAGAATTAATGCCTAATCCAACTGCAAATCCTTCTCAAGCAGGTTATCCATCTACTGACAAAGCAAATGCAACGGGATTTGGTGCACAAATTGGATTATTTTATAATTCCGGTAAAGGATTTAAAGCAGGTGCTTCTTATAAAACTTCACAATATTTCAGTGATTTTGAATTTAAAAATACCTATTTGGATAATTCAACCGGTACAAATAAATTCAACATGGATTATCCAGCAATACTATCATTTGGTCTAGGTTATTCTAAAAGCGATTTTGATTTTGCTTTAGATTACAGAATGGTTGATTATGAAAACACAGATGGTTTTTCTGAAACAGGATGGACACCAACAGCTTCAGTTGCTGGATTTGGTTGGGATAATATATCAATAGTATCAGCCGGTATTCAATATAAAGGAGTGAATAAATTCCCTTTACGTTTAGGGTATACCTATAGCTCAAACCCAATTAGTAGTGATGTTGCCATGTTTAATATTCCGGCAACTGCAGTGATTAAAAACGCCTATCAACTTGGATTTAGTTACTTAGCTGGAGAGAACATTTCTTTAGATGCTGTATATCATCATGGTACAAGTTCAGGCAAAACATCAGGACAATTGCTTAATCCAATGTTTGCCTCAAGTTCAAATCCTTATGGTGCCATTCCGGGCAGTAATGTTTCTTATGATATGACAACAGACCTAATCATGGTTGGTATTTCATATAAATTCAGTAAAAAACAAACAAACTAACAGATTGTAATTGAAGTTTGAAAAAGCGGTTTCTCTCCAAAGGAATCGCTTTTCATTAACTCCT
>JAKLIC010000092.1 GCA_022709825.1 Bacteroidota bacterium
TTACTTTCCGGTAAAATTGAGCAAGACAGTGGCGAAATCAATTTGCCGTTAAGAGTCGATTTAGACAACCGCCCCAATCAGTTGGTGTGTTACCAATACGGTAAACCCGCCAAAACGCTATGGAACGTGATCGAACGAAGAGAAAACACCACGTTGGTACACTTTCACCCCATCACGGGACGCACGCACCAGTTGCGGGTGCACGCCGCCCATCCCAAAGGTTTAAACACCCCTATTGTTGGCGATGATTTATACGGCACCAAAGCCGACCGTTTGTATTTGCATGCAGAAGTAATACGGTTTTGGCATCCGGTTTTGAGGAAGGAGATGGAAGTTGTGGATTGGGTTGGTTTTTAGGGGTTTAGTTGACTATTATTAGAAAGACTTTTTATTATTTTGAATAATAATTGAAAAGTTATTTATATTTGATAATTGAAGGTTTTAAAATCTAAATAAATTATGAAAAACAAGTTAATACTATCTTTTTTAATTACCATTTTTTTTAATATTAATATTTTTTCACAAGAAGAGTTTATATATAATATTGAAGGGTTAAAACCTGAATTTATTGTAGTTCAAGCAACAGAATATGAACAAAATGATTTATACATAAAAACAATTAACTGGGTTAAAAAAACATTCACTAATCCAAATGAAGTCATTAAAGCTACAATTGAAAATGAGATGATAAGAATTGAAGGAGCAAAAAAGGATTGGCTTTGCGTTAATTCAATTGGTGGAAGTATTTGTACGAATGCATTATATGTTGTTGAAATTAGTTTTAAAAAAGGAAAATATAAATTTGAAATAATTTCTTTAAAAGGTATTTCAAACAATGGAAATTTTGAAATAGATTTAAATAATGGTTCAATTTATTATGATAAGAAAGGAAATCTAAAAAGTTTTTCTAAAGAAACTCCAAATGCTATTTCTAAACTATTTAACGATTTAATTTTAGATCTAAATAAAAATATATCTAATAATGAAAACAAAGACTGGTAATAAAATAAAAAAATAATTTTTATGACACCAACTAACTAAGTCTTCTATTCCAAACCAGCACACTATTTTTTGAATATCTCTAACTTCGCAGCCATAAAATAGGTTGAGTTGGTTTTAAAAAGTTGAGTATATTTTAAAATTGTTAGAATTACCCATCAAATCATAAAAAAAATTAACAATGTAGAAATGAGAAATATCAAGTGTTTATTAATAGTTTTTACAAGTCTTTTTATTCTAAACTCTTGTTCTGATGATGACTCTCCTAGTTGTCCAACAATTGAAAATATTTCGATGAAAATTAATGGAGAATTAAAGCAATTTACAATTAGTGGTTGGGGAATTGACTTGGATAATGATGGTTCAGGTCATACATTAAGTTTGTGGATTTATAATGGTGTTTTTAGTCCTCAACAAGATACTTATCAAATAATTTTAAAGCTTCCTTATAAAAAAACCGGTTCCAATATAATAGAAGAATTCTATTATTCGCGAATACAAAATGGAAGTTCTTCTGAAGTTGATTTTGTTCCCGGAGAATTTCAAAGTAATGTAACCGTCAATAAAAACACGTGCTTCAGTGCTACATTTTCCGGCAACGTTGTACTTGATGGAAATGAAATTATTATAACAGAAGGTGTCTTAAATCATGTTTATAGTGAACCTTTTGATTAAAGTCCATACGGTTTTGGCATCCGAAACTGTACTAATCACATCGTGTGGTTGCTAATTTTTAGCCCTGATTGCAATGGAAAGCCTTCTGCAACTCAAGCTGATTTTTTCTTGCTGATCCAAAGCGACCAAAGGAAGCTCTTGGGGCAGCTTTGAAAAAACAGGTTGAGGAAACAAGCTTGGAATGGAAAGCGGGAATAGCTTCAAAAAATTTTTCACAGAAAACACGGAATGCTCAGAAATTGGGTTGAGATGAAATTTTTTCATTCCAACTTATTGCTATATTTGTTTCGATTTAAAAAATTTAAACCTTAAAAACCCTTTTAATTAAAAATCATGCGAAAAGTAATCTCCCTATTTATTCTATTATTAAGTTTCAACAGTTTCAGTCAAGAAGTTTTTGACTATGAATTTGATGACAATGTAACGATTCAAGTTGTGGAAGATGCTGAGGAAGGTGAAATTCCGGGTGGAAAATATGTAAAAGGAACGTATAAAAATGAAGTAATTGTTTTTTCCTGTTCTGATAAGGGAAAAGATAAATTAAGCAATACCGATGAAGCCGGTTTACTAAAGTTTTTTCAAGGTGTGAAAGATGGAGCTGTCAAATCCAGCAAAGGAAAACTCCTAAACGAGGAAATTATCACACTTCATGACCTCAAAGCCTTAAAATTTTCATTTACTTTAGACGTAAATGGGAAAAAAAACATAGTTGAGAATTATGTATTCGTGTATAAAAACCTGGCTTATACGTTACAGTTTATGGATACGGAAAAAGGTTTTGACAAACTAACCGATTTTAGAACAAAAATTGTCAATTCTATCGTATTAAAGTAACATCTATCAATCAAAAAAGAAATTTGTATTCGTATTAAAGCTGATTTTTAAAACGTTAAACCTCTTTTTTTAACTTAATACGATTGTTTTTCCCAAATATTGTTTACTTTTATTTATTCTATCACCGTAATACGTGTTAGTTTAATTTCCACAAATCGATTTATCGCCCTATTTACGTGCAATCAATAACGATAAATGAATCGATTAAAGCATTATATAGTATTACCATTTCTTTTGTGGAGTTTGCTCCCCTCCCTACTCTTTTCTCAAAACATTCGTTTTAAACACCTTACTATTAATGATGGTTTGTCTCAAAATGCAATCCTTGCCATGGTGCAGGATAGCGATGGTTTTATGTGGTTTGGCACCAAAGACGGACTGAATAAATATGATGGCTATCATTTTACTATTTACCAAAATGAGCCTTCCAACCGGAAATCCATTTCATCAAATTACATTACGGCTCTGTTTACCGCCCGAAATGGACAAGTATGGATTGGAACTGATAATGGAATACTAAACGTTTATTCAAAAACTACTAATGATTTTCAACGTATTTTACTTCCACTCGCTTTATCAGAAACTAAAAACATAAAGGAAATCACTTCCATCACACAAGATTCTTCCGGTACAATGTGGATTGGGACATATGGAAATGGAATTTTTAAGATTCCAACGGTCAATAATAATCCTGCCATATCAAAAATCAAACAAATTACTATTTCAAAGAATCAAAAAGATGTAAAAAGTAATAAAATTAAAGCGTTACAGTTTGACAATTCCGGTATCTTATGGATTGGCACTGAAAACGGTCTGAAAAGATTTGATATACAAAAAGAACTGTTTACTACTTTTTTAATTAATATAAAGCAACCCGGAGCCTACGGAAGCAAAGAGGATTTTTTAATTTCAAGCATTGCCGTTGCTGATAAAAATCATTTATGGTTGGGAACCGTAAGTGGATTGGTTCATTTTAATACCGAAAATTTTTCCCAAGAAACCTATTTGCATCATTTAAGTGTTTTTAGTTACGGATGGGGACAAATTAATAAGATTGTAGCCGACAAAAAAGGCTATTTATGGCTAGCCACACCCGGCGAATTAATGCGTTTTGATACAATAACCAAAAAATATGAATCTTTTAAAAATGACCCATTAAAACCGGAAACGATTAGTTATGACAATATCCATAGTTTATGTATTGATCGAACAGGCATTGTTTGGGCGGGCACCAACGGAATGGGGATTGATTATTATGACCCGAAAGTAAATCGTTTTGCTTTAGTTACACGAATAGCAAGTTTAAATTCCAGAATTTCAGGTTTCAGTATTCGCTCTATTGTTGAACAAGATGACCGTTACGTTTGGATTGGCAGCAATGTGTTGTATCGTTGGGACAGAAAAACGGATGAATTGAAAAGTTTTGAAACAAATTCTCAACGACCGAATGACTTCGGAAATACCGGTATTTCGTCCATGATTAAATCAAAAGATCAAAAAATTTGGTTTGCATCCATCGAAGGATTATTTGTATATGATTGCAAATCAATGAAAACGATTCATTATACTCCTACTAAAAATAATGAAAAAGGATTACCTCGTAAAGATGTTACCGCAGTATTTGAGGATAAAAAGGGCGAGATTTGGATTGTTACCGAAAATTGTCTCAGTAAGCTGAACAATCGCGAAAAAGGAGAATTTAAACACTATCCTTACCGTAGTAATTCCGGTTTAAATGTGATGAGTCGAACGGCATTTTATGATGATGGAAAAGACAATTTATATATTGGGACTAAAGGGGGATTAGTCATTTTTAATACAAAAAAGGAAACCTATCACACGTACCAAAATATCCCAGAAATATCAAACAGCCTAAGCAATAATATAGTAAATTCAATTTGTCCGGATATTGAAAACCCCAATCGCTATTTATGGATTGGTACGTCTGGCGGTTTAAATTTATTTGATGTTAATCATAAAACCTTTAAACAGTATACACAAAAAGATGGTTTGCCCAACAATGTGATTTATGGAATTCTTTCAGATTCACAGCATAATTTATGGTTGAGCACCAACAAAGGGCTTTCTAAATTTAATCTGAAAACAAAAAAATTTAGGAATTATGATGTGGCAGATGGTTTACAAAGCAATGAGTTTAACACAGGAGCCTATTTTAAAAGTAAAAAAGGGGAGCTTTTTTTCGGTGGAATTAAAGGAATGAATTATTTCTTTCCTGAGCAAATTGTAGATAATCCCTTTGAACCACAAATTAGAATTGCAGGTCTAAAAGTCTACAGTGAAGGTACAACAACAAGAGATGGCACTGAAATTAAAGAATTACTCGTTAATCCGATAGATAAAATGACATTTACACATCGTGACGATATGATTGTGTTTGATTTTGCAGCTCTTGATTTTTCAGCTCCTGAAAAAAATAAATATGCTTATAAATTAGAAAATTTTAATGATGATTGGATTTATACGGACTATTCCAGAACGGCAACTTTTACCAATTTACCACCCGGAAATTATACCCTTAAGGTAAAAGGAAGCAATAATGATGGTATTTGGAATGAACAAGGAATAGCAATTCCACTAAAGGTTTTACCGCATTGGAGTAGAACATGGTGGGCTTATACCCTCTATTTTATTTTATTGCTTCTTCTACTCTATTTTATCAGAAAATATGAGATGACGCGGATTAAAATGAAAAACAAATTAGAACTGGAAAGTAAAGAATTTGATACCTTAAAAGTTTTGGATCAGATGAAATCGAGGTTTTTTACAAATATTTCTCATGAGTTTAGAACACCTTTAACCTTGATTAGCGGTTATGCCGAAAATTTAATAGAAGAATTGCCAACCAATAGTACTAAAAAACAAGTGGTTGCCATTGATCAAAATGCCAAAACACTTTTGAAATTAATCAACGAATTGTTAGATATTTCAAAATTGGAAGCCGGAAAAATGTTTCTGTGCAGCACGCAACAAAATTTTGTTTTATATCTAAAACATTTATTCTTTTCCGCAGAATCATTTGCTGAGTTGAAAAAAATCAAACTGAACTTTATTTCCGATGAAGAAGATATACAAGTTTCTTTTGATGCTGAAAAAATGGAAAAGATTATCATGAATCTCCTTTTTAATGCTTTGAAATTTACTCCCGAAGGTGGTGAAATTACCTTAACAATTAAACAAAATAATTTGCATTCCGTATCCATCTGTATCTGTGACAACGGTATTGGAATGACGGAGGAAGCTATTTCTCATATATTCAATCGCTTCTATCAAGCGGATAATTCAGACACCCGTTTATATGAAGGAACCGGAATAGGATTGGCACTAGTAAAAGAATTAATTGAATTGCACCAAGGATCGATTATCGCCCATCGAAACGAAAACTTAACGGGACAAAATGGAGCGACATTCACGATAGAACTACCTATTGGCGTAATTTCTGAAAAAGAAATTGCGTTGCCGGTTGAAACGGAAACAACACCAAAGGAAACTCAATTAAAAAGTTTAGGAAAAGATATTCAATCAATTGATTTACATAAAGATAAAAAAATAATTGTATTAGTGGAAGATAATTTAAGCATTTGCACTTTTATTAAAAACATATTACAAACTACTTATAAAATA
>JAKLIC010000093.1 GCA_022709825.1 Bacteroidota bacterium
CCCAGTTCTTCAACAGCTACAAAAACAACCGTAAAATCATAAATCCCGGTTCCTTTCCGTTAGCCTTGCGAGTCTTCGTCACAAACCCCGACCAAGAACCGTTAGAAAAAGCAAAAGCTAAAATAGTGGGAAGCACCAAAACACACAAAACCTCCGCAAAGGGCTCCTTCAACATCAAATCCCTACCCGAAGGCATGCACACCATCACATTCAGCCTGCCCGGCTACAAAGACCAAACCCTTAATTTCCCCATCATCAAAGGAAAACGAACCGACCTCCGCATCACCCTCCAACCCGATAACGAATAACAGTAAATTCCCCTACAACCCTCGAAGGGTTTCAAACCCTTCGAGGGTTTTTTTTCCTCGTTTTCACATCCCCTTTGTAGCTCTCCCCGCCATACTGGAACAAGCGTAGAAAACAACGAAGGAAGGAGAGGCAGCAACCCTCATAGCCGAGGACGTGCCTCGCCGCAGGAGGGGGCACGACGAGCGGCTTGGGTTGCGGAACGACTGACGAGGTAGTTTTCAAGCTTGGGCTAGTGAGGCTTGAAATCGAAGATTCACGAAATCCCTAGGCAAAATAAAAAAGTGAGTAATTTTTTTGTTTCTTTTTTCATCAAGAAAAAAAAGAAAAGAACTTCTAGTATAAACCAAATAACCGCGAACAAAACGCAGCACCTCAGTAACTCACCCCCTCACTACCGCATCCCCGGCAACCTTTTTCACTAACGCCATAGCCTGTTCGCACCCATCCAAATGAGGATACATTTCACTCACGCCAATAATTTTTTCACTTCCCATGGAGCGAAGCACAAAAAAATGGTCTTTTCCGGGAGAAACACGCCGTTCGTAATTTTCAGGGTAAGCTGCATTCATGCGGACAGAAAGAATTTCCCCATGGCAACTTTGATTAAATTCATGTTTTAATCCGGTTAGCAAAATACTGCCGTTGCTGGACAAAAGTTGGTAAAACCAGGAACCTGAATCGTGTTTTTGGATGATAAAGCGTGGCATAGTGGGTTGATTTTTAACAAAATTACAACTGCTTCAACTAAGTCTCTTACGGAAAACCGTAAAGGGAAGGGCTTTTTAAAAAGAGGAATGTGAAAATGGGGTTAAATCAGGCCTAAGTCTTTGGCCATCGCAACCAAATGAACGGTGTTGTTCGCCCGAAACAATAGTTTAAGTTTTCCAATTCGTTTTTCAATGGTGCTTTTGCTGTTGGGAGCAATGCCCTTTTGTTTGAACACTTGCTCCATTTCTTCTTGTTGGACGCCTTCGGACAAATGCTTGATGATTTGAATGTCAATCGGTTCAATTGTGGCAGTGGTTTTATCCACCAGGATGTGTTTCAGTTCGGGTGCAAGATAGGGTTGGTCTGATTCAAAAATAGCTTGTATAGCCTTTTTTAATTGAAGAATACTGTCACGGCCTTTTAAGACAAACCCATTGATATGTTGCACTTCAAAAAGCGATTTGATGCGGTAGTTTCTGTCTTCGATGGAGTAAACGAGCACCGGAAGTTCGGGTTGGATGTTTTTAACGGCTGTAATGAGTTCTTCCCCTGAAGCGAGGGTTACTTTTCTGCCGTCTTCTTTAAAGGAAAGGTCAGAAATGAGTAAGTCAAACGGTTTACCGTCGGCTAACGCCCGTTTGATTTTTGGGATGGCATCATCACAGTATTTCACATGATGAATTTCAGCAATGGCGAGTTCCCTCACCACATAATCGATGGCTAGGTTGATGCTGTCTAAATCTTCGGCTATTAATACTTTTTGAAACATAGTTATTTCGGAATGATAAGTTTGGCCCTAAATCCTTTTTCGGGTTGAGAGTCAAAAGTAAGGGTTCCTTGAATAGCAAGAATACGGTTTTCCGCATGCTGTAAACCTGATTTTTTGGGAATGGTTAAATCATAGCCCAAACCGTTATCGAAACAATGAATGAAAAGCGACTTGGACTGGTTTTGAAAATCAATGACGACAATACTGGCCTGGCTGTGTTTTTTGGTGTTAATGAGCAGTTCTTGCAATACGCGGAATACAGCAATCTTTTTTTCAGGCAATAGTTTTGACCAGACGATATCGTTTTTTGTTTTGACCAAAACGTTGAGTTGAGGGTCGGAAAAACTGTTGAGGAGTTGCAGTAAATCAGCTTCAAAATGCTCATCAGTTCGGATGTTGCTGTTTTCTTTTGAAATATCCCGTGTGCGTTTGTAAATGGTTTCCAAGGCATCTAATAAGGATTCTTTGTGGTGGCTGTTTTGCAAATCAGTAGTTTGCGTAAAAGTCATGGCGTGAAAAACATCATTGGCCAATTCGTCATGGATACGTTTGGAAATGCGGGTTTCTGTCTCATAGGCGGAACGTTGCAGTTTTCGTTTGGTAATCGATTGATACAAGAAGTACAACAAAACACCTACCAGCAGGATAAAGGCAATGATGACGAGCAAGAGGAGGTTTTGATTTTTGTATTTAATCACTTCCTGCGTGGCTTTTTTGGAGTCGTATTTAATTTTGGCAAATTGATTTTTGGCTAACTGCCGGACTTTGGTGAGGCTGTCGTTGAGTTGAATATACCGGTCATAATATAATTTTGCCTGTTGAGGCTGGCTGTGGGTTGTTAGCCATTTTAAAGCTTCTAATTGATCATCCGGACTTTGGGTTGCCACGGATGCCTGGTAGGCTAAATCGGCATATCGCTTGGCAGTTTCGGGTTGGATGAGTTGATAGTATTCAGACAAATGCATGCAGGAAGCAGTGAGCCCGAAGTTGTCTTGCAAACTGTCCCGCAATCGCCAAGCATTGGAAAGGTTTTCAAAAGCGTCCGGAAGGTTCAGTTTATATTGAGCATAGCCGAGGTTATCTTGCACGCGGGCATATTCGGGTTTGTTTGCGATTAAAAGCTCCTCCTTGAGTAAGGGGGCTAACAAAGCGATGGATTGAGCATAGTGCTTTGTTTCGAGGTGAATTAAACCGATATTGTTTTGGTAAATCAGCCGTTCCATTTCCACCGTTGAGGTTTCATACGCTTTTTGATAATAGGAAAGTGCCTCCGTGGGGTTATTCAAACGGTAGTATGAACTCGCCAATAGATTATATAAATAAGGCAAATAGGTGCTCCCTTTATAATTTGCCAAAGCTTCTGTTATTGTTTCTTCAGAACCTGAAAAGTCGCCTTTGTTGTGCTGAAGCATGGCTATTTTTAGAAGGGTATAGGCAAATAGGTCACCGGTTCGGTCGGGAGAATTAATTTTTGCCTGCGTGTAATGATAGTAAGCACTGTCTAATTGAGCTGCATTTTCAAAGTCAATCGCCTTTTGACTGGAAGCTTTGTAAAGAGCCTCTTTTGAAAGTACATTTTCAGGTTGACAAGCATGAAAAACACCCGGCAATAGGGTAATTAAAAACAGGAAATGAATTGCACTGCGTTTCATTTCCCGAAGGTATTAATTTATCTAAATTTAATTTCAATAAATGGAAATCTTTTTTTAAACCCGAAGAAATGGAATCTAACCGATTTCCTTTCAATCCACCGCTACCGTGCGAAGTCCTTCGTATGGCTCTACAACTTAAAATACTGAAAAACACGAAAAACATCATCTAGTAATCCCTTTTCAACTACACGAAAGGATTGGTGCGGGAGTGGAAAAAAAACATCAAATGAAAACCAACTAACCGCAAATCCATTAGCACAAACCCAACTAAAAACAAATAACCCTCGAAGGGTTTCAAACCCTTCGAGGGTTATTTGTTTATAATCTATTTTCTATAGTCTTTCCTCTTTCTTCTTTCCTCTTTTTATCACCTCAGACCTATTTTATGTTAATATTTTTTTAAAAAAATATTAACCATTTCTAAAATAAGTATTAATTTTATAAAATATATCGATCATTAGTAAAACCAAACAACATGAAATATATCATCAATTCTTCCTGATGCTGCGGAATATTCCGTAATTCTTTTTTTTATCAATTTCTAATTTTAAGCTACTGAGGCTCATGAAACAATTAAAAGTATGTTTACTCGTGTTGGCAGTTAATTTTGCCCCACAAAAAGGTTCCGCTCAGGCATCCCCTGAAGAAGGAACCCAATTCTCACTTTATGGATTCGGTCGAACAACCCTGGTTTGGGATAACCAAGATTTGGGAAGAAGTGATTTGTTTGTTCCCGCTAACATCAAAGTGGATACGCCTAAAAACCCCAACTTTTTTATCGGTGCTAAGCAATCCCGCATTGGCTTTGATGTCAAACACAAGCTGGGAGAAGACCTGATGACGATTAAAATAGAAGGCGACTTCCATAACGATGCCTCCGACGCAACCGGTTTGTTTCGTATGCGACAAGCTTACGTAAACTACAAGTTTGCATTGATTGGAATGACCTGGAGTAACTTTTTTGACGAAGAAGTCAATCCGGTAACAGTCGACTTTGAAGGGCCTAACAGTTCAACATTGTCTCGAACCCCACAAGTTCGTTTTTCTACCTATAAGTCTAAAAACGTACTCTCCTTGTCTTTGGAAAATCCTATGGAAAAAATCACGTTAGGAGGCAATATCACTGCATTATCAGAACGTTTCCCGGATGTTATCGGGGCCTATCGCATCAACGGCTCTTTTGGTTTTATAAAAGCCGCTGCTTTGTTCAGAGAAATTCGCTACGAAAGTGACAAAGCCCGAAGTCTTTATGGCTATGGGGCAACAGTCATGACCGCTCTTAAAGTAGGAACCAAAGATAAAATCAAGTTTCAAGGTGTAATGGGCACAGGAGTATCCAAATACATTCAAGGAGCCAGCGGATTAAACTATGATGCGGTATACAACGGAACAAACGAATTAGAAGCATTACAAATGACCGGTTTAAATTTAACTTATCAACACTTTTGGAAAGACCACATCTATTCCTCCCTTACCGGTGGGTTTTTAAATGTAGAAGATAACGACAATTTAACCCCGAGTGATTATCAATCCGGTTACTACGGTTCTGTGAATTTATTTTGGGATGCAGTAAAGAACTTAACCTTTGGCGTTGAAGCCTTGGCGGGTGAACGAATCAATGTAGACGACAGTTCCGGCACAGCATTTCGCTTTCAAATGAATGCCACCTATAAATTTAATAAATTATTTTAATAAACCTTTAAAAAACAAACCCATGAATTTAAACATGAAAACACTCCTTTTTGGCTTTTCCTTTCTGCTGCTAAGTTGCGGACAGAATAAACCAACAGAGCCGACTGCCCCTGAAAATGAAAATGAAGTAAACGCGACTGCTCCTGATGCGGAAGCAAAAAAGACGCAAGGATATGTCCTACCGGGACTCGATCACGGTTTTGAACAATCGCCTGTAAATATTATATCTTCAGCTAACAAGGATGGGAAGCACGACATCACCTTATATTTTAAAGATGAAATCAATAAAATCGAAAACCTTGGACACACGGTGCAGTTAGATTTTGCAGAAGGAAGTACCATTACACAAGATGATACTATTTTTGCTTTCAAACAATGCCATTTTCACACACCCTCTGAGCATTTAATTGACGGAATGACCTATCCGATGGAAATGCACATTGTAAACATCATGCCAAACGAAGATAAAACGGCAACACCACAATATCTTGTGATAGGTGTTCTGTTTAAAGAAGGAAAAGAAAATAAATTCATAGCAGATTTTTTAAATGCAATTCCAAAAGATGAAAAAGGCACAGCTGATTTAAAAGCCGGAAAAGTAACATTGCATGACTTGTTTGGGGCTATTCCAAAAAACCTGAAAGGAGCTTTTTACAATTACCGCGGTTCTTTAACTACTCCTCCCTATACAGAAACAGTGCGATGGTATATCACAAAACATGTTTTTGAAGCCTCTGCCGCACAAATAGAAGCTATCAATAAGATTGAAGGCAACAATGCACGACATGTACAAGCCTTATACGGAAGAAAAGTTTCTTCTAATTAATTGATTGCTCAATAAAGCAAGCACAGAGCCGGTTGAAAATAATCAACCGGCTCTGTTCATTTGTTTCCACTTCGAAGATTCATAACAAATAGGAAAGGGGATATGTTTAAGTCAATATTTCTTCACCCATCAGTTGATCCAATGCGTTCTTCGCAATGTTTAACGCTCGCAACGAATTCTTTTTCT
>JAKLIC010000094.1 GCA_022709825.1 Bacteroidota bacterium
AAGGCAGATTCATACTTACCGAGGAACTCCAGGCTTTTCGCCCGCAGGGTAAGCATTCCGCTCAGACGGGCGGGGGTAGACATTATTTCTTCGTGCCCCCCGGCCAGGTAATCCAGGAGATTTTTATAGATGTTTCCCAGTTTTTTCTTATCTTTTCTGAGTTCTTTCTGTAAAAGCGAGGGAAAGTCTTTGGCCTCACAGAAAGAAAGAAACCTCCCCGCAATAGAAACAACCTTTTCATAATCTTTTTTCAGTCCGCCACCGTACCAAAGGTAACTGTCAACATTTTGACCTAAAAGGCAAACTTCCTTAAAGCCTTTACTCCATAAATCATTTATTTCTTCTAAAATACTTTGAGGTTCTCGACTACGTTCACGACCGCGAGTAAATGGGACTACACAAAACGTACACATATTATCGCAACCTCGTGTGATAGAAACAAAAGCATTTACGCCATTACTATTGAGTCGAACAGGAGAAATATCACCATAAGTTTCATCTTTCGATAGAATTACATTGATAGCATCTCGGCCTTCTTCTACTTCCTTCAATAAATTAGGAATATCTTTGTAGGCATCTGGTCCCACGACCATATCTACAATTTTTTCTTCTTCTAAAAACTGACTTTTTAGTCGTTCCGCCATACAGCCCAACACGCCCACTTTCATGCTTGGGTTTATTTTTTTAACGGCATTGTATTTTTCTAATCGTTTGCGAATGGTTTGCTCTGCTTTATCCCGGATGGAACAAGTGTTGACTAAAACCAAATCAGCTTCTTCAAGATTTTGAGTTGTATTATATCCTTGTTCATTCAATATAGAAGCTACAATTTCACTGTCCGAAAAATTCATCGCACAACCGTAACTTTCTATAAATAGTTTTTTCTTATTGCTTTCTTTTTGTTCTAAAACTAAGCTTGTACCTTGCTTGTTTTCTTCAATTGTCTTCTCCATAATCAAATTTGTCTGAAATCTGTTAGCAAAGATAATACTAAAAATCAAAATCTGACAAGATGGCAGTTGTAGTTTAACAAAAATTTGATTGTAACGATGAGTTAAAATTGGGTTTTTATTTTTCAAAAATTAATAATTAAAAAAAAACCATACTTTTGTCACCAAACAAAAACGTACATGGCAAAGAATTTAGTAATCGTTGAGTCACCTGCAAAAGCAAAAACCATCGAAAAATTTTTGGGAAGTGATTTTCAGGTTGAGTCCAGTTATGGCCACATTGCCGACCTTCCTTCGAAAGAAATTGGAGTTGATGTCGAGAATGATTTTAAACCTAAATATGAAGTATCTCCCGATAAAAAGGCGTTGGTAAGCAAACTGAGAACGTTATCTAAAAGTGCTGAAATGGTATGGTTAGCTAGTGATGAAGACCGTGAGGGGGAAGCTATTTCTTGGCATTTAGCCGAAGAATTAAAACTAGATCCAAAAAAAACCAAACGTATTGTTTTTCATGAAATTACTAAATCTGCCATTCAAAAAGCAATTGAAAATCCACGAGGGATAGATTATAATTTAGTAAATGCTCAACAAGCTCGTAGAGTTTTAGATCGATTAGTAGGTTACGAATTGTCGCCGGTACTTTGGAAAAAAGTAAAAGGCGGACTTTCTGCCGGAAGAGTGCAATCAGTTTCAGTAAGACTTATTGTGGAACGGGAACGTGAAATTCAGGATTTTAAAGCAGTTGCATCATACAGCGTTTCAGCTGAATTTTCAACCGAGGCAGGAAAAATAGTAAAAGCAAAGTTGGCTAAAAACTTCTCGACTAAAAAAGAAGCAGAGGATTTTCTTCAAAAAAATATAGGTTCTAATTATAAAGTTTCCGATTTAGAAACTAAACCAACTAAAAAAACACCGGCAGCTCCTTTTACAACATCAACTTTGCAACAGGAAGCCGCTCGGAAATTGTACTTACCTGTTGGAATAACGATGCAAATAGCTCAACGTTTATATGAAGCCGGACATATTACTTATATGAGAACGGATAGTGTGAACCTTTCTCAAGAGGCAATGGGTGCAGCTCAAGCTGAGATTACCCGTTCCTATGGAAAAGAATTTAGCAAGCCTAGAAATTTTACAAACAAATCCAAAGGAGCTCAAGAGGCACACGAAGCTATTCGTCCAACAGATATGTCAAAACATACCTTAAATATAGACAGAGATCAAGCAAGGTTGTATGATTTAATTTGGAAACGAACCTTGGCCTCTCAAATGAGTGATGCCGAATTGGAACGTACAAATGTTAAAATTGAAGCGAATAATCATTCCGAACATTTTTCTGCAACCGGAGAAGTAATCAAGTTTGAAGGTTTCTTAAAAGTTTATTTAGAAGGTAGCGACGAAGACGAAGAAGAACAAGAAGGAATGTTGCCGGCCATGAAAGTGAATGAAAAATTAATTAATAATTCTATCACGGCAACAGAACGTTTTTCAAGACCGGCTAGTCGATATACAGAAGCTTCCTTAGTGAAGAAATTAGAAGAACTTGGTATTGGTCGTCCGTCAACGTATGCACCAACTATTTCTACCATTATCAACAGAAATTATGTTGAAAAAGGTAGTTTTGAAGGACAAGAACGAAAATACAACCAAATAACATTAAAAGGAAGCGACATTAAATCAGTAGTTCTTTCTGAAAATAGTGGGTCAGATAAAGGAAAATTAGTGCCAACAGATATTGGGATAATTGTAAATGACTTTTTGGTTAAAAATTTTGCTACCATTTTAGATTATAATTTTACTGCTAAAGTGGAACAGGATTTTGATGAAATTGCCGAAGGAAATGAAGATTGGACAAAAATGATGCGTGATTTCTACAATCATTTTCATCCGAATGTATTAGATGTAGAAGAAAATGCGGATAGAGAAAGCGGAGAAAGAATTTTAGGGAATGATCCAAAAACAGGTAAACCGGTTTCTGTTCGTTTAGGGAAGTTTGGTCCAATGGCACAGATTGGTGATATCGATGATGAAAATAAACAATTTGCCAGTTTAGGAACAGAACAGAACATCGGAACGATTACCCTGGAAGATGCATTGAACTTGTTTTTGTTACCCAAAAATTTGGGTATATATAAAGGAGAAGAAGTAGAAGTGAATAATGGTCGTTTCGGACCCTATGTTCGTTTCGGAAAAACATTTATTTCCTTGCCAAAAGGGGAAGACCCATTAGACGTCTCTTTGGAAAGAGCTCAGGAATTAATTGATGAAAAAAACCAAGCTGATGCTCCTATTGGGACGTATGAAGGATTGCCTATTCAAAAAGGAGTTGGGCGTTTCGGACCTTTTATTAAATGGAACGGGATGTTTATCAACGTAAGTAAAAAATACAATTTTGATAAATTAGCACAAGCTGATTTAAATGAGTTGATTGAGGATAAACAACAAAAAGAAATTGATAAAGTAATCCATGATTGGAAAGCTGAAGGAATTAAGGTAGAGAAAGCACGTTGGGGTCGATCAATTATTACTAAAGGGAAAATAAAAATTGAATTGAGTAAAGATATTGATGCTGAAAAATTGACGTTGATGCAAGTTCAAGAATTAATTGAGAAAAAATCTCCCGCTAAAAAAACAACAGCCAAAAAGACTGCGACTAAAAAAGCAGTAACCAAAAAGGCAACAATTAAAAAGAAATAATTCATGGCATTTGATTTTTTAGAACCGGTATCTGTTATCGTTTTAGATTTTGTAAAAAAGCTGAACATGCAATCACTTGGTAAAAAAGTGGTTTTCCATACGAAAGAAGATTTTCCGGATTTGAATACAGCCAAAATTGCAATAATTGGTGTTTTGGATAACCGTGGTAATAGTATTGCGTTAACTGTTGATTTAGATTTTATTAGGAAAGAATTTTATGCTTTATTTCCTGGTAATTGGGAATCATCAATCATAGATTTAGGCGATATACCGGAAGGTAATACCCAGGAAGATACCTATTATGCAGTTGCCAAAATTGTTTCGGAATTAATTAAGAAACAAATTTTGCCAATAATAATAGGAGGTTCTCAAGACTTGACTTATGCTATGTATAGAGGTTATGATCAGTTAGATCAAATGGTAAATTTAGTAGCAATTGATAGTAAATTTGATTTTGGAAAAGAGGAGGTTTTAAACACATCCGAATCTTTCCTCTCAAAAATTATCATTAATGAACCAACAAATTTATTTAATTATAGTAATGTAGGATTTCAAACCTATTTTAATTCGCAAGAGGAAATAGATTTAATCGAAAAATTATATTTTGATTGTTTTCGTTTAGGAGAAGTTTCAGCAAGTCCAGCAATTGCAGAGCCGGTCTTTCGCGATTGTGATTTAGTTTCTTTAGATTTAACAGCTGTAAAATCATCAGATTCAGGAAATTTCAATATATTTACACCGAATGGTTTTAATGGAAAAGAAATTTGTGCTTTATCCCGATATGCCGGATTAAGCGATAAGGTAACATCATTTGGGATTTTTAATCAGCATAATTCAAAAAATGAAAGTGTTTTAATAGCACAAATTATTTGGTATTTTATAGAAGGATACAATTATAGGTCTTTAGAATCTCCAAATCAAAATACTTTTTTAAAATATATAGTTCCTATCGATGATTTAGAACTTGTGTTTTTTAAAAGTCCTAAAACGGAAAGATGGTGGATTGAAATACCATTTTTTACAAATGTTAATAATAAATTAAAAAAAAATACGTTATTGCCATGTACACATGAAGATTATTTGCGAGCTTGCGACCAAGAAATCCCTGATAGATGGTGGAAAGTTCAAAGAAAGAATCTTATTTGATTGAAAGATAAGTATTACATATTTTACAAAAAAGTGCTTTTCGTCGATAATTTGTGTATTTTATCGATTTTTTTCTTTTCGAATAATAAGTTTCTTATTAGTTTTGACTAGAAAATAAAAAGTAGAAGAAATAATTGCATTTTAAAAAAATTATAAATAGGTTTACGGCCTTAAAAATTCGAGTACATGATAACCCAAATTTATATGAAGAAGTTTATCGCATTATCAACTATTTTAGTTGTATTGGTTAGTTGTGGTTCCAGCGACAAAGGAGAGCTTGTAGGAGTTCGAGGTAAAAAGTGGAATCCGGAGAAACCTTACGGAATGTCATTAATTCCTGGTGGTGCTTACATTATGGGAAAATCGGATGATGATCCCGCCAATGTGCAAGATGCACCAACTAAAACTGTAACTGTTCGTTCATTCTATATGGATGAAACAGAAATCACAAATAGTGAATACAGACAATATGTGGAATGGGTAAAAGATTCTGTGACCAGAATGAAATTAGCTGTTTTAGCTGATGAATTAGGTCAAACATCTGCTACTGCCGGCGAAAAAGGTGGTGGTAAAAAAGGTGGAGGAAGCATTGGGGATTATGCGTTTTCAGATGCAGACCCTGAAAAAATGACTCCTTATGACAAATACATGTATGAGAATTATTACAGTATTGGAACTGATGATGATCCTTATGCAGGAAGAAGATTGAACAGAAAAGTGAAATTAATTAATGAAACTTCAAAATATCCTGATGAATATTATGTTGAAGTAATGGATTCAATGTATTTACCGGTAGCTGAATCATTCAATGGTTTGCGTACTATTGATGTAAACAAATTAGAATTCAGTTATTCATGGATGGATATTCAAGCAGCGGCTAAAGCAAAAACTGGCAAAAGATCTGATTTTATTAGAAAAGAAAAAGTAAAAATCTATCCTGACACAACTTCTTGGATTAAAGATTTTGCTTATTCCTATAATGAACCAATGCACAATGATTATTTCTGGCACCAAGCTTACAGTGATTATCCTGTAGTAGGTGTTTCTTGGAAACAAGCAAAAGCATTTTGTGCGTGGAGAACATTAAATAAAAATATTTACATTAAATCTAAGAAAAAGAAACAAGATTTAATTAATACGTTTCGTTTGCCAACTGAAGCCGAATGGGAATATGCTGCTAGAGGCGGTCTTCAATCAGCAACTTATCCATGGGGAAGTAATTATGCTAAAAATGACAGAGGTTGTTATTTAGCTAACTTCAAACCAAACAGAGGTGACTATGCTGCTGATGAAGC
>JAKLIC010000095.1 GCA_022709825.1 Bacteroidota bacterium
TTTCCCAACGGATTTACAGTCCGTCCTCGTTGGCCGCTTGAGTATCTCCCCTGACCTTATAACATCAAAAAAAACAATGAACTTAACTATTTTAGAATCTTATTCTTACAAAATAATTTTATTGTTTAATCCCTATTGAGCCGATAGAGGGACTCGAACCCACGACCTGCTGATTACAAATCAGCTGCTCTAGCCAGCTGAGCTACATCGGCAGTACTCAATAAAAAAAGTCCGCTATTTCTAACGGACTGCAAATGTATAGATTTTATTTGTCAATCAAAAACATTTTTTAAAAAAATATTTTTAGATGTGTGTTCTAATTTTTTCTTTTCTTTTTAGCAACAATCTTTCTAAAGCTTCGCTAGAAGAATCAACTGCTTCTTCAAAAGTTTTACATTGTTTTTTAACTATTAAATCATCTCCCGGTACATGAACTTTAATCTCCACTATTTTATTTTCCTTTTCACTAGTCGCTTCAACTTTCAGAAAAACGTCGACCACAACAACTTTGTCGTAATATTTTTCCAATTTATCCATGCGTTCTGTCACAAAATCTACTAACTTTCTGTCAACATTAAAGTTAACGGCGTTAACATTTACCTTCATAATCAAATTTTTAAAGTTTAACAATAAGAATTACTTTTGATTTCTGGGATGTGCTTCTGAATATACTTTCTTAAGTTCTGACAAACTGCTGTGTGTATATACTTGTGTAGAAGCCAAACTAGAATGTCCTAACAATTCTTTCACTGAATTTAAATCGGCTCCGTTATTCAAAAGATGCGTAGCAAACGTGTGACGCAAAATGTGAGGGCTTTTCTTTACCTTCTCGGAGATAGTACTAAAGTACGTATTTATTAATCGATATACAAGAGAGTCATTTAATTTAACACCTTTTTGTGTCAAAAACAATTGCTCTGTATTTTTAATATCTTGAATAGCATTGCGTTGTATAATATACATTTTTATCTGACTAATTATAATAGGTAATAAAGGCAAAATTCGTTCTTTATTCCTTTTTCCGATGACCTTCAGTGTATTACTATTAAGATCAATCGAACTCAGTTTTAAATTAATTAATTCTGCTCTTCTGATACCCGTTGTATAAAACATATCTATAATGAGTTTATCTCGAATCCCTTCAAAACCATCCGGATAAATAATTTGATTCAACACTAAGTCTACTTCTTTTTCAGAAAAAGGAATCTGTATTTTTTTGGGTGTTTTAAGGGCTTTATGCTTCAACAAAGGACTTTGTTCAATTTGCTTTATTCTTAATAAGAATTTGTAATAACTTTTTAATGAAGAAATTTTACGGTTTACTGATGATGCAGAAATATTTCCATCTACTAATGAGACAATCCAACTTCGAATTTGAGAATAACCTACTATATCAATTGAATCTTGTTCAAAATGAATTTTATTATAAGAATCAAACTCTTCTATATCTTTTACATAAGCTTTAACGGTATGCAAGGAATAGTTTTTTTGCATTTGTAAATAATCCTTAAAAGCTTGTTGATTTGATTGCATAAAAAAACCGTTAGCCTCAAAGTTACAAAACTTCTCAAACTAACAGTTTATTTTTATAAAAAAAGCAATTACATTTCTACACTGTCTCGCAATGTTTGAATGTACTGAGCTTTTTGAACTTGTGCTCTTTTAACAACAGATGGTTTAATAAAAGCCTGACGTGCTCTAAGTTGACGAACAGTTCCAGTTTTATCAAATTTTCTTTTGTAGCGTTTTAACGCTCTGTCGATATTTTCTCCGTCTTTAATTGGTATAATTAACATAATCTAGACACCTCCTCTCATTTAGGGTGCAAAAGTAACATTTATTTTGAATTGTGAATTATGAAATTTGAATTATTTTACAGCAGGCTGATAATTCTGCTTGTCAATAATCATTTTTGACAATATCTCTTTTAAGATTTCTGAAGTTCCACCGCCTATAGGTCCTAAACGACTATCTCTTGATAAACGTGCCAAGGGATACTCTTCCATATATCCGTAACCGCCTAACATTTGTAGGCAACTATAGATTGTTTCATCAGCTACTTTGGTCGATTTTAATTTAGCCATAGTCGCTTCTTTAACTACATATTCTCCTTTGTTTAATCGAGCAACAGCAGCGTAATTAAAAACTTTGCAGTGTTCTACATCAGTAGCATGCTCAACCATAGTATGTCTTAATGCTTGAAATTTATTAATGGTACTACCGAATGCTTCGCGTTGTGACATGTATTCTATCGTATAGTCAATTGCATACTCTGAACGGGCATGTGCGTTTATAGCCATGATCAAACGTTCTAAAGCAAAGTGTTGCATAATATAAGGAAATCCTTTTCCTTCTTCACCCATTAAATTCTTTTCAGAAATTTCAACATTGTCAAATGCAATCTCAGCTGTATCCGAAGCCTTCCAACCTAATTTATCAAGTTTTGTAGCGGAAATTCCCGGGTTAGAAGTATCAACTAAAAAAATACTTATTCCTTTATTTCCTAATTCCGGGCTTGTTTTAGCAGCAACTACATAATAATCGGCGTACACCCCGTTTGTAATAAAAGTCTTGGAACCATTTAAGTAATATTTATCACCTTTTTTAACGGCTAAAGTTCGCATTCCTGCTACGTCACTCCCTCCAAAAGGTTCTGAAATGCACAAAGCTCCAATCTTATCTCCGGAAATACTTGGCACTAAATAATCTTGTTTTATTTGCTCATCACCTTCTGCATTAAGGTGCGTCATGGCTAAATAAGCATGTGCCCACATGGCCGCAGCAAAACCGGATGATTTTATTTTTTGCAATTCTTCCAAAAAGATAACAGTGTAAAACAAATCTAAATTCATTCCGCCATAAGCTTCTGGATAATTTATTCCAAAAAAACCCATTTCACCAAACTTCTTCCAGATAAAACGTTCAATAGTTCCTGTTTTTTCCCATTTTTCAATGTGAGGCACAACTTCTTTATGTAAAAAATCGCGTAATGTTACCCTAAATAGTTGGTGTTCTTCAGTGAAATAAATAGAATTCATAAATAAATAAAAGTTGTTTTTTTTCTATATTTTTTTAGAATTCCAAATATAAGGCGATAATTTTGATTTTTTCGTTAGGCATTCCTTTAATTTTTGTTAAATCCTCAAAAGAATGAATACCATTATTCATGCTTCTGTAAGTAACAATTTCTTTAGCAATGGTATAGTTAAAATAAGGAAACTTCGCTAATTCTTTTACAGACAAATTATTAACATCAATTTTATTTACTGTTGGAATTGTCGTAACCTGAAAATATTTATTCAAATTTTCAATTACTTCCGGACTTAATCCCCAAATGGATTCCATTTGTTCCATCGTTACAAAACCACCCAGAATATCTTTTTGCTTTAAAATTCTTTCAGACAAAGCAGGTCCGATTCCATAAATCTTTATCAAATCATCTTGTGTTGCCTCATTGATGTCTTTTCGAACAATACTTTTTTTATTCTCGTAGGTATTTTTAGCGAAAGATGAAAATGCTTTTTTAGGTTGATTTACCCAATCTGGAAATTTAAAATAAGGCGAAATCGCTAATAGCAAACTATCTGAAACACCTGTAACTTGTTGAAATTCCTGAACCGAATTCACATATTTGTTTTGCTTTCTAAATTCAAATAGTCTATTTATTTCTTCTAAAGACATCCCTAACTGATACCCTTTATAGTCTGAAATAAAATTTGGATTAAAAGGATATATCTTTCTTTCAGTGGAAGATTGACTTATCTTTAAACTATCTATAACCGATTGCATGGCTAACCAACTTTTATCGGAAGTTGATGGTTTCGTTGTTTTGCTTGAAGACCAATAAAAATAACTCAATTGAATAATAACTATAAGAAGTAATAAAGAAAGCACACCTCTTCGTTGTTCTTTTGTAAACTGGAAGTAGGATTTAATCTTCATAAGAAAATGTTTAAAAATTATTCGAATTTTTTAATCTCTCCGGATTTAAGCTTTCTGAAATATTCTTTTAAATCAGCTTTAACCTCACTTGAAAGAAAATATAACCCCAGAATATTTGGAAAAGCCATACCTAAAATCATCATGTCAGAAAAATCAATTACAGCACCTAAACTGGCGGAAGACCCAACTACAACAAAAACCAAAAATAATATTTTGTATACATTTTCCATTTTTTTTGTGTTTCCGAAAAGATAAGTCCATGATTTCATCCCGTAATAAGACCATGAAATCATAGTAGAGAAGGCAAATAATATAATAGCTACGAGCAATACATATTTAAACCATGGCAACACACTGCTAAAAGCCGCTGAAGTTAATGCAGAACCTGTTAATCCTTGTGTGTCTTGAGCATATCCCGAAAATATGAGCACCAAAGCGGTCATGGTACAAACTACAATGGTATCCACAAACGGCTCTAATAAAGAAACGATTCCTTCACTCACCGGCTCATCTGTTTTTACAGCGGAATGTGCAATTGCGGCGGAACCGACACCTGCTTCATTTGAAAAAGCAGCTCGTTGAAAACCGACAACTAAAACACCAATTACACCTCCCGATATTCCGTCAGCTGTAAAAGCTCCGGAAAAAATTTCGGAAAAAGCATCTCCAATATGAGCAAAATTGACAAATATGATTATTAAAGAAGTAATTACATATAATCCTACCATAAAAGGCACGATTTTGTCTGTTACGCTTGCAATCTTTTTAATTCCTCCTATAATAACGATTCCAACAAAAAAGGCAACAACCAAACCATACCAAAAACCATTTCCTATAAAAACAGGAAACACATTAGCCAATTGGGCAAAAGATTGATTGGCTTGAAACATATTTCCGCCTCCAAAAGAACCTCCAATGGCTAAAATGGAAAAAACAACAGCTAATACCTTACCAAATCCGGCATATCCCTTTCTTTTTAAACCTTCAGAAAGATAATACATTGGACCGCCTGAAACTTCCCCTAAGTCGTTTAATCGTCTATACTTTACACCTAAAGTACATTCGACAAATTTAGAAGACATGCCCAAAAATCCGGCTAAAATCATCCAAAATGTTGCTCCCGCTCCTCCAACAGAAATGGCAACAGCAACACCAGCAATATTTCCTAAACCAACTGTTCCTGAAAGAGCTGTTACTAATGCTTGAAAGTGAGAAACCTCTCCTGCATCTCCTGGTTTATCGTAATCTCCACGAATTAACTGATAAGCGTGCTTAATCCCTTTTAAATTGATAAACCCCATATAAATGGTAAAAAAAGTAGCTCCAACAACAAGCCATAGTACAACCAAGGGCATATCAAATCCGAAGGAAGCGAAAGGTTTATAGAAAAAAACACTCGCCATAGCATCTACAGCCGGTTTTATCACATCATTAATTTTTTCATCTAATCCTTTTTCCTGACTAAAAGTTAAAATAGGTAGTAAAAGAGCAAAAAGCGAGAATAACTTCTTCATAAAGTTAATTTAAGTTTAATTTAGTTCAGCAAGATGCGAAAAAAATTGCTTTAAAAAAAAAGTATAAGGGATTTTTTAAAAAAACTCAATTATAAATCAAAGACTGAACTGCGTTTAGTGTGTAACATATCTTTTAACCTTAACCAAAATGCCAAGGTCAAATAAACGCCAAACCAAAGACCAACTGTGACAAAAGATATATAGATAAAAAACAGACGAACGTTTGAAGCTCTCATGCCTAAACGATCGGCTAACCTGGAAGAAACATGAAAACCATGCTTTTCAAAAAAATGACGAATTGAAGTAATCCAGCTCATTAATTAGCAGTTTCTTTCACACGCATATAAGGTGTTGTTTCTTCTTCAACATTTGTGACAAAATAAGGAGAATCTCCCCACCAAAAAAAAGTTCGATATCTTTCCTCGTATTTCAATTTAACATACTTGCCTTGAAGATCTTCTAATTGTTGAATCACTTCTTTTTCTTTGTTAGCCACTGAAAAACTAAAAATTTGTGCTCCTGAAATTCCCTGACTCATTTCCCCTTCCCAAGTTTTAAAAACAACCCCTTTTTTACTGAATTTTATAAGCTCACCGGAACGTACTCCTTCACTATAGGGCACATAC
>JAKLIC010000096.1 GCA_022709825.1 Bacteroidota bacterium
AGCAACCTTATTTGCCGAATGGTATGGACAGGGATTATATTCGTTGGTTATATACTGCGGTTACGCGAGCAAAAGAAAAATTATACCTAATTGGATTTAAAGATGAAAATTTTGAATAATTTTGATAAATGATATCCATTGAAACCTTAATCAGTATTTGTCTTGGAGTCGGATTAGCAGCATCTGCTGGTTTTCGGGTTTTTGTACCTCTTTTTATACTGAGTTTGGCTTCTCACTTGCAATGGATTCCTGTAAATGATTCCTGGAGTTGGATCGGACAAACCACTGCATTAATTGCACTTGGAATTGCTATGATTTTTGAAATTTTAGCCTATTATATTCCTTTTATTGATTCTGTTTTAGATACAATTGCCATTCCATTAGCAGCCATTGCAGGAACTGCTGTAATGGCCTCCACGTTGGTTGATTTGAGTCCTTTATTTACTTGGGGTTTGGCCATTATTGCTGGTGGAGGAACTGCTACAGTGATCAATTCAGCTACAGCAGCCACACGATTAACTTCAACCGCAACAACCGGAGGTATTGGCAACCCAATCGTTTCCACCGTTGAAACAGGAACAGCCACAGTCATGTCTTTTGTATCTGTTTTTATACCAATTATAGCGTTTGTTTTGGTACTATTTATTTTCTTTGTAGGAATTAAATTATTCAAAAAAATTACATCTTAAAAAATCTTAAAACCTTAGTAACTCAGCCACTTTTTAATATGAAAATAATTGCCGTCATACCAGCCCGTTATGCTTCTACACGATTTCCTGCTAAATTAATGCAGGATTTAGGAGGGAAAACGGTTATTACACGAACGTATCAAGCGGTCGTAAAAACAAATTTATTTGACGATGTTTTTGTAGTAACAGATTCAGAATTAATTTATAACGAAATTATTTCTATAGGAGGAAAAGCAATCAGAAGCATCAAAGAGCACGAAAGTGGGAGCGACAGAATTGCTGAAGCAGTTGAGAATTTAGATGTTGATATAGTGGTTAATGTGCAAGGGGATGAACCATTTATTAATAAAGAACCATTGGCTGCTGTTTTAGAGGTTTTTAGAAATGATACAAAACAAGAAATTGATTTAGCCTCCTTAATGCGTGAAATTACGGACTGGGAAATGATTGAAAATCCGAATAATGTAAAAGTAATTGTGGATCAAAATGGTTTAGCTCTTTATTTTTCACGGGCTGTGATTCCTTATCCGAGAGAAAAAAATGTGAGTGTTCGCTATTTTCAACACATTGGAATTTATGCTTTTCGAAAGAAAGCGTTATTGGATTTTTACAAATTACCTATGAAGTCTTTGGAGGCTTCAGAAAAATTAGAACAACTTCGCTATTTAGAATACGGCAAAAAAATCAAAATGGTAGAAACAACACATATTGGAATTGGAATTGACACCCCGGAAGATTTAGAAAAAGCCCGAAAAATGATTTAATCGTTGTATAAATTGTAATACGCTTCTACATTGTCTAAAAACACACCGTCAAATCCGGCATTAATTACTTTTTGAGTGTAGGATTCTTCATTTCCATAGATTAGTTTTTGCCAATTTGCATCCCAAAACTCAACATAAATCTCGTTATCATAACCTTTGTATTTCTTTTTTAACCATTTTGGATTGCCTAATTTCCAATCGGGTTGCCAATAATTTCGCCAATTTTCCGCTGCACCAACATTCATGTAGCAAATTACTAATCGTTTTCCTCCGTTTTTTTTCTTTTTAAGCAATTCTAATTCGGCTTTGGTATAAGAAAAGCTGTAATAGTATAAATCGATTAATACAAGGTCAAAATTGGTATTTGCAACCGCTTCAATTAATTGTTTTTTCGTATCAAAATCATCCGCATTGATTAAATATAAAAAATTTTGAACATCGCTCAGTTTAGTTATATTGTTAGCATTTTCAAGGTTTATATTTTCCGGAATTAAATGATAATGGTAATTTTCTGCTGTTCTGATAAAGGGTACAAAATTGACAGTTTGATTGAGTTGAATCACTTTGTCAATATCGTCCTTATTTTTTACAAATTCAGAAACCATTATTTTTTTTTCCTTCGGAAGTTTTTTAAGATTCTCAATTCGATAGTTGTCTGCCTTCCCTTTTTCATCATAAAACAGCTCTTCAATGGCAATTCCGTCGATAGCTTTCAAATAACTTGTTGAAAGGTTTTTATCGGGATTTGAATTTTCAAAAGCTAATTCTGATCCATTTTGAGGAATGACTATAAAATCACTTTTTTGTTTACGAGCAAAGTCAGAAATGCCAATCACAAATTCCTGCATTTTCTTACCCGCTTTCACTGTGTTTTTATCTTTATCTTCACTATTAAATCCTACTGATAACAAAATAGAAAGTAAAATTAAAAGGATTAAATAATATCGTTTCATAACAATTTTTTGAATTTTCAAAAATAAGTTTTTTTATTGACTCATTTTCAGAAAGGCAATAAACATACCAAAAACAAGGATTTAATTAATTTTCTCAACAATAATTAACTCATTATGCTCTTCCAATCGAGGAAGTCGGGTTATTTTGAACTGTAAAGATTCAAAAAAACGAATGTAATTATCATTTCTTACTTCATCAATGTTTTTTAGAATCATTGTATTAAAAAGTATGAAACCACCAGGATTTAAAATTTCTCTCAACCTATTTTGAAAAAAAGCTTCAAATAAAAAACTAGGCATTATGGTATCTTGGAAAATATCGATTATAATTAAGTCAAAATTTAATTTTGTTTTTAATACAAACTCGAACGCTTCGTGATGAATTAGGTTGAGGTTTTTGATTTTGTTTAATTCAAAATGATCATTGGCAATTTCAATTACTTTTTCATCTAATTCAATTCCTGTAATTTTTCCTTTAAAACCAATTTCATCATTTAGCGTTTTAATTACACTTCCGCCCGCTACTCCAAGAACTAAAATGTGATTCATGGATTTGATAGTGTCAAAACCAATAAATTTAAGCCCTTTCCTTAAAATTCTTTGTAAACTTCCATAGGAGTAATTTGTGTTTTTACTATCTAACACAATTTCTCCATTTACTAAGGTCACTTCTAAAGTCTTGCTGATTTCAGAAGTGGTTTTATAAAGATTGATAGGATAAAAGTAACTTATGATTTTTTTTAGCATGGAATAAATTTCAGTAAAAATAAGAGAAATATCGTATTTTTACTAAAATATTTTACAATGAAGAAAGCACTATATAAATTTATTTTTTTCAAATTGATGGGTTGGAAAATATCCGGAACTTTGGAACCATCACTCAAAAAGTGTGTTATGATTGTAGTGCCACATACAAGTTGGCACGATTTTTATCTTGGCATTTTTACACGAGGCATTGTTGGTTTAGAAATGAATTTTGTTGGAAAAAAAGAATTGTTTCGATTCCCATTCGGATTTTATTTTCGATGGATGGGTGGAGCACCATTAGACAGAACCGGTGGATTGAATAGAGTGGAAGCCATTGCAAAAGTATTCAGTGAACGCGAAACCTTTCGATTAGCCATCGCTCCTGAAGGAACTAGAAAAAAAGTAATAGAATGGAAAACAGGATTTTATTACATTGCACTTCAAGCAAAAGTTCCAATTGTTTCAATAGCTTTTGACTATGGTAAAAAAGAAGTGAAAATAGGGAAACCCCTCTTCCCAACCGGAAATATTCTTTCCGATATACCTGAATTAGAAAAGGACTTTAAAGGAGTTCTGGGTAAGTTTCCCGGTCAAAGTTATGGTGTGTAAATAGTTATTCTTCTGAATAATTATAACTTTTAACCGTTCCGTTAGTATAAAAAATCATTACTTTTTCAATGTAAGTAGTTGATTTTAAAATATTTTGTTGTTTTTCGGAATTAACCACTAATGGTTTAACTTCTTTTAATTCTTCATTTTTTTTGGTATTAATAAATTTCGGTTCAGCAACGACTTTCGTTTCTGACTTAGGGAAATAGCCTTGATTCATTAAAAACCAATATAAATCCACTTCAGGAAAGCATTCTGTTATTTTTATAACAAATTCTAAACTCGGTTTGTTTCTGCCGGAGAGTAGGTGAGATAAACTTGAACGCTGTACGCCAATTTTGTCTGCAAAAGATGAGGCATTTAATTGGTAATAATCAAAAATAATCTCGAGTTTTTTTACAATTTCCTGCGTGTTTAACATAGTGAATGTTGTTGGTAAAATAGATTGTTACAAATGTAATCATTTAGTTTTAAAAAGGAATTGTTACAATTGTAATTTTACTCAAAACAATTAATTTATATGGAATTTAAACTTCAATTAAAACATTATAAAATATTGGAAATTATATTTTTAAATAATAATTATATTTTTGAATGACATTTGTCAATTTAGTAGTGTTATTGGATGTGATAAGTTGTTTACAAAGTTAAATTTGCAGTGTTTTTTTATCGTTTACAATTGTTATTCTAAAGATGTTTACTTTTGTAATAGTAAAAAACAGTATCATGGATTATCATTCGGTTTTCGAAAAACACAAAGAGCAGGATTTGTTAGGTCGTTACATTTCTTTAAAAAACATTGAACCTCTTTTGGGTAAGCATTTGTTCAAAAATAAGATTGATGTTTTGGGAAAATCGGTTCTTGAAAAATCGATATATGGTTATCAAGCCGGAAACGGAGAGTATAAAATTTTGCTTTGGTCTCAAATGCATGGTAATGAAAGTACCACTACAAAAGCACTTTTCGATTTGTTTAATTATTTAGATTCAGATGCTGAAGAAGTTCAAAAGTGGAAAGATAAATTTACATTTCTTTTTATTCCAATGCTAAATCCGGATGGTGCTGAGTTGTATACTCGAGAAAACGCAAATAAAATTGATTTGAATCGTGATTTTATCAATCTTTCACAACCGGAAAGCCAGTTGCTTTTCTCTCAATTTTCAAGTTTTAAGCCCGATTTTTGTTTTAATCTTCATGATCAGCGAACAATTTTTGCTGCCGGAAAAACAAATAATCCGGCAACTGTTTCTTTTTTGGCTCCTTCTTATAATGAAGAATGTACAATTAATGAAACTCGACAAAAAGCAATTAATCTTATTGCCGGAATCAATATGGAATTGCAAAAGCATATTCCAAATCAGGTTGGCCGATTTGATGATGGTTTTAATCGAAATTGTGTGGGAGATACTTTCCAACAATTAGGAGTTCCGACAGTCTTGTTTGAAGCGGGGCATTTTCAAAATGATTATGTAAGAGAAAAAACCAGAAAATTTATTTTTATTAGTTTATTACGTAGTTTTTCTTTATTATACGAAAACGATATAGTTGATAATAAAATCGATGATTATTTGAAAATTCCGCAAAATAATGTCTGTTTTTACGATATTGTTTATCGAAATGTCAAAATAAATTATGATAATTCAATTATTATAACGAATTTTGCAGCTCAATATAAAGAAGAAATTATTGAAAATCAATTGTTTTTCAATGCCTATATTTCAACTGTTGGAGATTTAAATGATATTTACGGACATCTGGAATATGATGCACAAGAAGGTTTATTTAATGACGGAACAGATAATTTTCCAAATATTGAAGAAAAAGCAGATTTTACAATAGGAAAAAGCAAGGTGTTTGTTAATGGTTTGCTAATTAAATAATAAATAGGTTTATTTATTGAATAAATTGTATTTCATTTGCGTCTTAATTTAATAATTAATTACTAATAGATAAAATGCCATGAGTAAGTTTCGTTTAGATGAAATAGATCACCAAATTCTTGATATGTTAATTGATAACACAAGAGTTCCTTTTACTGATATTGCAAAAAAATTATTGATTTCTGCCGGAACTGTTCATGTTCGCGTTAAAAAAATGGAAGATGCAGGAATTGTTATGGGATCTTCATTAACCTTGGATTATGAGAAATTAGGATATTCATTCATCGCTTATGTAGGTGTGTTTTTG
>JAKLIC010000097.1 GCA_022709825.1 Bacteroidota bacterium
ATGCTATTGTTGATACTAATGGAAATTTACTTTTAGTAAATATAAACTCATCCAGTAGTCAAGGTCCATCAGATGATTTCAGAATAAAACCAGATATAACAGGAAACGGAACAACATTAAATTCAACCACGAGTACGGGTGATAACCAATACACCTCTTTATCGGGAACATCAATGGCAAGTCCGAATGTTATGGGAACCCTTTTATTATTGCAACAACATTATTCTAATTTATATCAAAAATTTATTCGCTCTTCAACTTTAAAAGGATTGGCTTGTCATACAGCAGATGATGCTGGAAATGCCGGGCCGGATGCAAAATTTGGCTGGGGTCTTTTGAATGCAAAAGCGGCTGCCATTGCCATCACAAACAATGGATTAAATACTTGGATTTCTGAAGAAAAAATAGCGACAAACGAGACCTACACAATGACTGTAAAATCTATTGCAGGAGCTCCTTTAACCGCAACGATTTGTTGGACAGATGTTCCTGGAATTGTTAATAACGGAATATTAAATAGCTCAATTCCCGCTTTAGTAAATGATTTAGATATTAGAATTACACAAGGTTCCAATACCTATTTCCCATGGCGGTTACAATCTAATGCTTCTCTTTTAGCAGTAAGAAACGGGGATAATTTTGTAGATACCGTTGAAACAATTAAAATAGATTCAGCTAATGGTGGAGATTATACCATCACTATTTCCAGTAAAGGAACGTTAGTCAATAATGATCAACCTTTCGGATTGATTATTTCAGGGATTGATTCTTCTTTTGGAATAGTTCCTCTTGGATATGATCAAGTAAAATGTGCCAACGAGGAAGCCGTCTTTTCATTTAATTTCAATGGTGCATCAAGTGGGAATGTAAATTTATCGGCAATAAATATACCTGCCGGAGCTAACGTCAATTTTAGTTCAAACCCCATAAACATGAATGGTATTTTTACAATGACTGTTTCAAATTTATCAAATGTTATTCCAGGAGAATATTCCATTGGAGTAGTAGGAAGTAATGGATTGGATTCAGAAACCCGTTATGTAAATTTAAAGATTTTGAGCAATCAATTTAATTCTGTTACAACGACCTATCCTATAAATGGTCAAACAGGTCTTTCAACCACCTTAAATTTAACATGGGAAGAAGATATTAATGCTGAAAATTATATGCTAGAAATTGCTACAGATTTTAATTTTAATTCAATCATTGAATCTCAATCAACTGCAAACACAAATTATACCGCAACTAATTTAGCAAGTGAAACCGTTTATTATTGGAGGGTTAAACCAAGTAATCGTTGTGGAACTTCAACAAATTATAGTGTTTCCAGTTTTCAAACCGGTATTTTGAATTGTCAAAATCAATTTATAGGAACAGATTTTTCAGACGCCTCTATTGGCAGTGTAGCAAATTCATTGGCTTCTGTCCCAGTAACCGTTTCGGGTGGTTTTGTCATTGGAGATATAAATGTTACTTTAAATTTAACACATACTTGGGTTCAAGATATGACAATTTATCTTGATGGCCCGGCTTCTATTGGAAGTCCGAGAATAACTTTGTTTGAGGAGCCTTGCGGTGGAGAAGATGATATAGATGCCATTTTAGATGACTCCGGATTAGATTTGGAGTGTGGAATAAACCCAGCACCCGCAATTTCAGGAATTATAAAACCACTACAACTATTAAGTAATTTAAACAGTTTACCTGCTGATGGAATTTGGAAACTTCAAGTGATTGATAATTATAATGGTGATGGTGGAAGCATCAATTCATTTTCATTGAATTTTTGTAGTTTATCAACTGTTACAAATAATTTAAATTTTGAAAACAATGGAATTGTAACTACAACGTCAAGTAATAAAGTTATTTTAAACACGGAAATAAATGCCTCAACACCTTCTCAATCAGACAATAACCAAACTTATACACTTACAGAAACACCTATTCTTGGACTGCTTACAAAAAATGGAACAGCACTTACAATAGGTAATACTATTACACAAAGTGATATAAATGAAGGTCGAATAAGCTATTCAAATTCACAATTTGAACCCGGTCAAGATTCGTTTAAAGCAGATATACTTAACAGTTCTTCAGGTTGGTTGCCAAATAATACCGTTATAATTACGATTGAAAACAGTTTAAGTACATCAGAAAATTTAATGGAATTCGTTCGTATTTACCCTAATCCAACTCAAAATTATATCACAATTCAGCTCACAAATGAAATAGTGGGAGAAACTAAAATGGATTTATTTGATGTTCAGGGAAGAAAAATTATCTCAAAAAATACATTTCAGAATACTGAAGAATTAAATCTTAGTAGCCTATCAGGTGGCATTTATTTTCTTTCTATTCAAAATAAAAACCACAAAATCATTAAAAAAATAATTTTAAAGAAATAAAAAAACTAAATAGAGGAAATCAATTTATACATGAATAATTTCCTCTTCAATTAATAAATCCTCTCTACGTAATCGTAAAAAAACTTGTGCAACGGCTATCACATCCTTTTCACAATAAGTGATGATACGGTCAATATCTTTTTCTACATAATAAACATAGGCTACTTCACTACCGTCAATATCATCTTTAGGAGATGGAATTTGCAGGACTTTAGTGAGTAAACGCATGGAAGTATAATGTTTGTAATCACCAAATTTCCAAAGCTCTAGCGTGTCTAAATGCGGAACTTCCCAAGGTTTTTTGCCAAATAAATTCAATTTAGCTGGAATTTCAATTTGATTAATAATCATTCTTCTGGCGATAAAAGGAAAATCAAATTCCTTGGCATTGTGGCCACATAAAATATGCTGTGGTTGATTAAAATGGTTATTGAGTAAATTGCTGAAATCCTTCAAAATCTTTTTCTCTTCTCCAAAAAAGGAAGTGACTCTAAAATTTCGGACATCTCCTTTAGTTATAAAATAACCCACTGAAATACAAACAATTTTTCCAAATTCAGCCCAAATACCGGCTTTGTCATAAAATTCTTCAGGAGTAAATTCGTCTTTTCGTTGGTACTGCGTTTTGGTTTCAAAAAGATACTGCTTTTCTTCATCAAGCAATTTAAAGTTTTCTTCTTCCGGAACAGTTTCAATATCCAGAAATAAAATGTTGTCGAGTTTAATTTTTTCTATCATGGCTTATTAATTTACTTTTATAAAAGTAAAAAAAAGTAGGATAAAAAATTCAATTGTTAAACTGTTTTTTGAAATTTAATTAAATAAAAAGCCATCTCTTTTAAAAGAGATGGCTTAATTGAATTTATAATTTAGCAGATATTCTTATTGTGTAACAGGAGCATCATCCAATACTTTCCCTTTAATAGTAAGTATTTTTGGTACTTCATTTTCATTTAAAGAAACAGTAACTGTTTTTGAAAAAGCACCTGGGCTTGCAGCATTATAAGTTGCTGTAATGGTAGCTTTTTCACCGGGTTTAATTGGTGTTTTAGTATAATTTGTAGCCGTACATCCACAAGATGCTTTTACATTAGTAACTAAAACTGTTTGTTTAGTTGTATTCACAAAAGTGAAATCATGAGAAACTGGTGTTCCTTTTTTGATGTCTCCAAAATCAAAAATCTCTTCTTTCCATTTTACAGGAGTTGTTGGCTTTTGTGGAGCAGGAGTTGTAGTGATAGCAGGAGTTACTGCTGCCTTCTTTTCTTGAGCATTTGCACTAACTGAAAACAAAACTGTTGCAGCAAAAGCAAATAAAGATACTTTTAAAGATTTCATACTTATTATTTTTAAATTATTGATTAATTCGTTTGAACTTAGCAAATATATTCACAAGAAAGCGGATATTTGTTAAGCACATCATAAGTTTTGTTAATGAGTTGTTAATCAGAAAAAAATATACGCTTGTGTTAGTAGTTTTGTGTCTAAATCTAATATTAAATTGAAATTTAACCGTTTAAATAGTATCATTTTTGCCGGATTCCTATCAATTGTAGGGGTGTTGATTATGCAATTGTTAATGCTAAATCGGGCCTATTCTTTTGAAAAAAAAGAGTTTGAAGATAAAATTCACTTTGCTTTACAAGATGTGGTAAAACGGATTTATCGTGACAACAAAACTGATTTAGCCATTACTAATCAAATTAAAAAAATTACGGACGATTATTACATTGTAAATATTGACGATGTTTTTGAACACCAAGTTTTAGAATATTATTTAAAATCTGAATTTCAAAAAGTAAAACTTGGTATTGATTATGAATATGCTATTTATAATTGTGGAACAGATGAAATGATATATGGAAATTATGTTTCCAGTGATTCGGGTAAACCGGAGAAGTGTGAAAACTGTTTTCAAAAAAATGAAGGTTTAATCTATTATTTCGGAATTCGATTTCCGGATTTACAACATAAATTTATTACTTCATTAGGTCAATATTGGATTTACACCGGCATATTGTTTTTGGTTTTAATTATTTACGTATACTCTGTTTTTCTTTTATTAAAACAAAAAAAGTATACCGAATTGCAAACTGATTTCATAAATAACATGACCCATGAATTCAAAACACCACTTTCGTCAATTTTAATTGCTTCACAATATGCCTCTTCACAGGATGAAATTAAAAACAATCCAAAATTGGCCAAATACATGCAAATTATTACGAACCAAAGCCATAAATTAAATCAACATATTGAACGGATTCTAAATGTGGCAAAAGGAGATGCAAAATGGATAGAATTGGACAAAAAACCCATTAATATTAAAGACGCTTTAGAATTAGTTAAAGAAAATGCTATTTTAAAATCAACTAAAAAAAGTGTTGTTAAAATTGAAATACCTTCTAAAATTTCTGTTTTGGCCGACGAATTTCATTTTAATAATGTTTTATATAACATTGTTGATAATGCTTTGAAATACTGCTCTGAAAGCCCTGAAATAGTAATAAAATCAGTTGAAAACGATAGAGGAATTACTCTCCATTTTTCGGATAATGGAAGCGGAATTGCTCCACAACACATTGATTATGTTTTTGATAAATTCTATCGGGTCCCGCGTGAAAACAAAAAAGATATTGAAGGTTTTGGTATTGGTTTATTTTATGTAAAAAAAATAATTGATTTACATCATTGGAAAATAGCTATTCAAAATAATGAAAATCAAGGCATAACAGTTTTTATTTTCATCCCAAAAAAAGATGTTGTATGAGTAAAAAGAAAATTCTTTATGTTGAAGATGATGAATCATTAGGTTTTTTAACTGCTGATAGTTTAGAAAATCAATATGATATTGCCCATTTTATTAATGGGAAAGAAGGTTTTGATGCCTTTTGTTCAAATGAATATGATTTATGTATTTTAGATGTGATGTTACCGGATATGGATGGCTTTGAAATTGCAACGGCCATTCGAAAACGAAATCTAGAAATCCCCATTATTTTTCTTTCAGCAAAAACCATGAAAGAAGACCGCATCAAAGGATTAAAGTTGGGTGCCGATGATTATTTGGTTAAACCTTACAGCATGGAAGAATTGACCTTGAAAATTGAAGTATTTTTGAATCGAAGTCAAAAAACAATCTCTAAAACAACAACAACTTATTTAATTGGTCCATTTGAATTTGATCCGACAAATTATTGTGTTTCCAAAGGAAAAGAAGTGACAAACCTCACTGAAAGAGAAGCCGCCTTATTAAAATTCTTTTTAGAGAATAAAAATACTGTTTTAAAAAGAGAAAAAATTTTGATGGAACTTTGGGGAACTGATGATTATTTTGTGGGGAGAAGTTTAGATGTTTTTATTTCCCGCTTGCGAAAAATTTTTAAAGAAGAACCCAACATTCGGATTGAAAATATTCCGAGAGTTGGGTTCAAATTAATTTTAGAATGATTTTATTTTAAATAACTGTAAATATAAGCTTCTAAAGCTTTTAACTCTTCATCGGACATACTTTTTGTTAAAGCAAAATTAGTTTTCATCACCTC
>JAKLIC010000098.1 GCA_022709825.1 Bacteroidota bacterium
AAATACAGAATATTGCCATTTTATGCAAGAAAATTACATAAAAAAAACCGTCTCAAGTTGTGAGACGGCTTCTTTTATATCAAAAAAATCAAATTACCATTTGTATAATAATCCGAATTGTGGTTGAGCAAAAATGTTATTGAATAAATTAACTTCTACATTTAAGTCACTTGAATTATCACCATTTTCTGGATTAGTGTTGTTGTAACTTAAAATATTAGCTAATTCAAAGGTAGCAGCCCAATGAGAAGTAAAGAAATAATTGATTCCTAAATCAATATTTGCGTTCATTGCACTATCCGTAGAACTTCCACCTCCAGCAGGTTCAGATTTTATACTTGAATAACCTAATCCTAATTCACCATAAGCTTGGAAAGCTTTATCCGCTCCAAGTGATAAGAAATAATAACGGGCAAAAGCTCCTAAACCGAATCTACCAACTTTATCGTTAGCATTATTCTCAGAACCTGAAAAAGCTAAAAATCCACCCAAAGCAATTTTATCGTTAATCATATAACCTACCTTTGGGGTAAATGACCAACTGTCTTCTACGTCTCCTGAACGAATGCTGAAACTACCTTCAGCAAACATATCACCTTTAGCAAAACCTTTTGCTGTTGCATCTCCGTCTTGTGCATTTGCAGTTCCAAATGCAGCTACGGCTAAAATCGATAAAATAATTTTTTTCATGTTTTAATTGTTTTAAAATTTATAAAGCAAAATTAAAATATTAAAACACCCCGAATTTAAAGGATTTTTGTAGTTGTTAACAATGTTATCAACATTATTGACAATAAATGTTAATAACCCGAAATGATAGACACTAAATTTAAGACATAGTTTAATCATAAAAAAACCTCTCAAAATTTACATTGAGAGGTTTTTAAAATATAAACTTATTAATTAGAAGTGTAAAGCAAATCCAATATTAAATTGAAAAACACCTTTGTCAGTATAATCTTCATTCAAACTGTGATTGTATCGTAATCCCGGTTCAATAGAAACATTATCCCCTAAAAACCAAGCATATCCTGCTCCTATACCCAACCACATTGGTGTTTCACCAGCTAAGTTTTCTACACCGTCTCCTGATGCTCCAGTTAAATCTAATGTCACTGGAATCATACTTTTAACATAATACTTTGCCCCCAATCGGTATGAAAAAGAACTTGTATCAGAAAAAGAATCAGAACCATAACCTAAACCGGCTTTAATAGCTAAATCATCCATAATAAAATAACCACCATCCAAACCAAGATTATAAGACGATTCTCCATCAGAAGAAGCAAAATAAAACCCGGTTGTCCCTAACATGGCATTTCCTGTATTAGCTTCAATTAACCATTTTCCTTTAGAGGTTTGTCCTCCAGCATCTGTACTAGCTTCTTGGGCATTTGTGAATGAGAATGCAAAAACTGCTGTAATTGATAAAAATAATTTTTTCATGTTTATTTGTTTTAAAAGTTAATATATCAAATTTATGAAAATATTTTTCAATGTTTACAAGGTTTTTCTTAGTTATTAACACTTTTTTTAACAATTCGAACAACTAGTTTTATTTTATGAAATACAATTTTTAGTAATAATTTCGTTTTTAGGTAGTATTGTTTATTCACTAAAAAAAAATGTATGAAAAAATCAATTGTAATTTTTGCTTTATTTTTAATCGGTTTTACGAATGTTAATGCCCAACTACTCCAATTTGGATTAAAAGGTGGGGTTAACTTTTCTAACTACAGTGGAGGAGATATCGAAGGATTTGATTTTAACAATGTCACTAATTTTCATTTTGGTGTTGTGACCGAATTAAAATTTTTCGAAAATTTTGCTCTGCAGCCTGAACTACTCTATTCCACACAAGGTTCAGAATTGGAGAGTCTAGAAGAACAAATAAAAAATGAATTGGGCTACATTTCTATTCCGGTCTTAGCTAAATTTTATTTAACGAGTAATAAGTTGAGTTTAGAAGGCGGCCCACAATTTTCATTTTTAGTGAATGAACGTGGTGATGTTGATGTATATGATTCAAATACGTTTGACTTTGGTGTCGCAGCTGGACTAAGTTATAAAATCACAAAAGGCTTATTTTTATCCGGAAGATATGTAGCCGGTTTAACCGATGTGAAAAAGGAGGCTGATGTAAAAAATTCATTAGTTCAATTTTCGCTGGGTTATATGTTTTAAACAATTTAAATGGCTGACATAAATTAGTCAGCCATTTTTTTAAAAGTTCATTTTCTTGAAAATCTTCACAATAGCAAAATGTTAATATTAAATTAATGTTTTTCGACACCTGCTATCTATCACTTTTTTTGGTATTTTTACCTAAAATCTTACAGGATGAGAATCATTATTATCAACGGCCCGAATTTGAATCTTTTAGGCAAACGTGAACCGGATGTTTATGGCAATCAAACTTTTGAAGACTACTTTGTTCATTTACAACAAAACTATCCTGACATCGAATTAGCCTTTTATCAAAGCAATATTGAAGGCGAAATCATTGATAAAATACAAGAAGTCGGCTTCTTATTTGACGGAATTATTTTAAATGCCGCGGCTTACACACATACTTCCATAGGAATTGGAGATGCTGTAAAGGCTATCAATTCTCCGGTAATTGAAGTGCATATTTCCAATACTTTTTCAAGGGAAACGTTTAGACATCAATCTTATATTTCTCCAAATGCAAAAGGCGTAATCGTTGGTTTTGGATTAAAAAGTTATGAATTAGCTCTTTTGTCTTTCCTTAAATAATAATCCTTTCCATACAAATTAATTTATTCTCTACCTTTTGATTATGACTAAACTGAAAACCTTCTTATTTTTTCTAGTGGTTAATTTTTCCACTCTTTCTTTAGCTCAAATAAAAGGAACTATTTCAGACGAGGCAGGAGTTCCGCTTCCTTTTGTAAATATTTATTTAGAAAACACTTATGTTGGAACTACCTCAAATGAAAAAGGACAATATGAACTCAACGTTCAAAACAAAGAACAAGTGACAATTATTTTCCAATATTTAGGGTACAAAACTCAAAAACACACTTTAGATATTGAAAAATTGCCTTATACTTTTAATGTTATTTTAAAAGAAGAAAATTATAAATTAAATGAAGTCGTCCTGAGTTCTAAAGACAATCCTGCAAATGCAATCATGCGAAGTGCAATAACTAACAGAAAAAAGAATTCTGATAAAACAGCCCGATTTACGGCAGATTTCTATTCCCGAGGCATATTTAGAATGAAAAATGCTCCCAAGAAAATCTTAGGTCAGGAAATTGGCGATTTTGATGGTGCTTTAGATTCAACCGGAAGTGGAATTTTATATTTATCGGAAACAGTTTCCAAAATAACTTTTGAAAAACCGGACAAGTTAAAAGAACGCATTATTGCTTCTAAAATAAGTGGAAAAAACAATGGTTTCAGCTATAATACAGCTCAAGCTACTTCTTATGATTTTTATGACAATACAGTTGAATTAGGCGTAAACCTAATTTCTCCCATTGCTGATAATGCCTTTGCCTACTATAAGTATACCTTGGAAGGAACTTTTTACGACGATAATAATAACTTGATTAATAAAATAAAAGTAACGCCGAAAAGAGATGCTGAACCTGTTTTTGAAGGCCATCTTTTTATTGTAGAAGACAGTTGGGCTATTTATGGTGTCGATTTAGACATCAAAGGATACCGAATGAAAGAAGAATTTTTAGATGTAATGACCTTAAAACAAAATTTTAGTTACAATAAAACCAATCAACTTTGGGCAAAGAATTCACAAAGCTTAGAATTTGAAGCGGGTGCTTTTGGCATTAAATTCAATGGAAAATTCACTTATGTTTATAGTAATTACGACTTCAAAGAACAATTTGAAAAGAAAACGTTCACCAGAGAAATCTTGAGTTTTGAAGACAATGCAAATAAAAAGGATTCCACTTATTGGAATATGATGCGGCCTGTTCCGCTGACAGATGAAGAAAATAATGACTACTTACGAAAAGACAGTATTCAAACCTTGCGGAAATCAAAACCCTATTTAGATTCCATTGATGCGAAAAACAATAAATTTAAAATTTTAAAAATCTTAACCGGTTACAGCTATAGAAATTCATTTGAAAACTGGAATTTTAATTATGAAGGTATCATCAAGCTAATTCAATTTAATACGGTTCAGGGCTGGCACCTTTCAACCGGAATCTCTTATATTAAACGGGATGAAGAAACCAGAAAATATTTAACCTATGGAGCCGACTTTAATTATGGCTTTTCAGAAGAAAAATTCAGAACAACCGGATTTTTCAGTACCCGATTAGATACTAAAACCAATAGTTTATTAACCCTAAATGGCGGAAGCAAAGTTGAACAGTTCAATGCAAATTACCCTATTAGTAATTTAATTAATACGGCCAGTTCAATTTTCTTTGAAGACAATTATATGAAATTGTATGAAAAGAATTTCGTCAAAGCATCCTATCAACAAGAAGCAATCAATGGACTTTACCTCGTTGGATCACTTGAATACGGTGAACGAAAACCGTTATATAACAACTCGGATTATGTAATGTTTAACCAAGACAAAAAATACACCTCCAATAATCCTTTAAATCCGGAGGATTACACAACAGCAGCAATAGAAAAACACAATTTATTTAAAGCAAACATAAATGCCCGAATAAATTTTGGACAAAAATATTTATCGCGTCCCGATGGAAAATTCAACATTAGAAATGAAAAATACCCAACAGTTTTTGTAGGCTATGAAAAAGGATTTGCAGGCAGTGAGGAAAACTATAATTATGATTTTTTGGCTGCTCGGGTATACTATGAAAAAACGATAGGGAATAAAGGTAGTTTTGCTATTAATTTGAAAGGCGGTAAATTTTTCGATGCAGATGGAATTTCCTTTGTCGATTATAAACATTTCAACGGAAACCAAACACATGTGAGTACCGCGGACCGCTATTTAAATGAATTTAATTTACTCCCTTATTATTCCTATAGCACCAACAATAGTTACATGGAAACGCATATTGAACACAATTTTGAAGGATTTATCATGAACAAAATTCCATTGTTGAACAAGCTGAAATCAACCATGGTTTTAGGTTATCATCAGTTAGCCACTCCGGATGTAAAACCATATCAGGAATTTAGCATAGGGTTAGATAAATTAGGTTTTGGGAAATTTAAATTGCTACGGGTAGATTATGTGCGGGCCTATAATGGCAGTACTTATTTAGGAGATGGCGTAATGTTTGGAATGAAATTTCTAGGCGTACTAGAATAGAAAAAACAAAAAAAAGAGAAGTCAAAACACTTCTCTTTTTTTATAAAATAATTAAAAACTATACCCTCACAATATGAGCTCCTATCGCTCGTAATCGTTCGTCTATTCGTTCGTAACCTCTGTCTATTTGCTCTATATTTTGAATGGTGCTGGTTCCTTTGGCAGATAATGCCGCAATCAATAACGAAATTCCGGCACGAATATCAGGGGAAGACATGGTTGTTGCTTTCAATTGAGATTGAAAATTATGTCCGATAACAACAGCACGGTGCGGATCACACAAAATAATCTTAGCTCCCATATCAATCAATTTGTCCACAAAAAACAATCGGCTTTCAAACATCTTTTGATGAATCAACACATCTCCTTTGGCTTGGGTCGCTACTACTAAAACAATACTCAATAAATCGGGTGTAAATCCCGGCCAAGGAGCATCGGATACATTTAGAATTGAACCATCAATATCTTTTTTAATTTCATATCCGTCTTTGTGTTCAGGTATAAAAATATCATCACCTCGTCTTTCAATGGTGATTCCTAATTTTCTGAAAACACTTGGAATCACACCTAAATTTTCCCAACTTACATCCTTAATTGTAATTTCACTTCGAGTCATCGCTGCCAACCCAATCCAACTACCTATT
>JAKLIC010000099.1 GCA_022709825.1 Bacteroidota bacterium
GGTGCAAATGTACAGCATCAGAGATGCTTTCGTAATTAGAAATACTCAATTGTGTTCCGGAATTGTCGATAGAAAATTTTCGAATAGCATTCGTATAAGTTTGAACAAAAGTTGGGTTATTCATAGGATTATACCTTCCGTCAAAACGATGTCCGCCAATCAAATAAAACGTATCATCAATTTTTGCCAGATGACCGCCAGTGACGGCAAAATTTTCATTAGCCATTTGTTTAAAATAACTCAAAATGGAAGACCCACTAATTACCGCATTTATCAAATTTGGAACATCAATTGCCGTTAATTTATTAAACGTAACATGATCGTCTGCAGTAGTCGAAAAAGCATACCCTCCCAAAACATATAATGTTGTTCCGTCTTGATAAAAATTAAAATTTGTTGCTTGCAATTGTTCTTTTAAAGAAGTAGACAAGGTATTCAAGGAAGCTGTCCAAAACTGATTAGTGTTGATGTCGACCACATAAATGTTGGTATTATTACTATTAACAGGAAAAGCATTAAATGGTTGTCGAGCATGAATACCATCTAATCTTCCGCCAATGATAACCCATTTACCATTATGTTGACCAAATGCATAAGAATGAATCCCGGGAAAATTTGGAATTGTGATTGGATTTAATTGTACCTGATAATCAAAAGTTGATTGCGGAAATGCAAAGCAAAAGATAAACAGAAATACAATTGTAAATATTGTTTTCATAAGTGAAATTTTAAAATATGAAATAGCAATACAATGCCTATTGAATAGGCATTGTATAAACTATAAATTTAAGAATTTATGATTTTTTTTCCTGAGTTTTACTCGAAGAACAACACCCACCTTTTTTCTCAGTTCCACATGATTTTTTTTCGTCAGGAGAACATGATTTTTCGGTTTTTGTTTTGTTCTTATTTTGTTTTGGCTCTTGTTGAGCTGAAACATTAATTGATACTAAAAAAGCAATTACTGATACTATTGAAACTATTTTTTTCATTTTTTTAAAATTTAAATTAATTTAAGAATTTGTAATCCATAAGATTACGATTAACATTTAAACAATCAAAAATAGTTCTGGCGGTTGCCAAATAGTTACATTGAAATTGGAAATAAAGTTTTTGTGATAATGTATATTTGCTTTTTCTAAATTAAAAAATAATTCTTTTTGTAATTCAAAAGTTGAAGCAAATACTAAAAAAACGGAGGTATTAAAATTAAAATTTAAAAGACATTTTTCTTTTTGACATCCACTAGAAGGTTCGTTTTCAGGATTTTCACTTTGACAAGAACTTTGACAATTTTCAGTAAAATGCAACTTCAAAGCTCTTACGGATGGTAAGATGGTTAAAGCAGAAAAATACAAAAAAAGTAAGATTACAAAATATCTCATATTACAAATTTAGTGCTATTTTTTTATTTTTATGTAACTATTGTTACACAGTCATATGATAATTATCATTTTTATTCATTTTTAAATTAAAGTTATTTGTATCTTTAATTAAAAATTACCATGCAAATAGATTTAAATCTACTATTCACTTGGGGAGCTATAGCTAAAAAATATAAAAAAAATGATATTATATTTTATGAAGATGACTTGGCTTTATTCTATTATCAAATTATTGAAGGTTCCGTTCGTATGTATAATTCGAATGATGAAGGAAAAGAGTTTACTCAAGGTATATTTTGTAATGGAAATAGTTTTGGTGAACCTCCTTTGTTCATTAATGAAGTCTATCCAACAACAGCGGTTGCTGCAAAAGACAGTGTTATAATCAAACTATCTAAAGAGAAATTGATGAAAATATTGGAAGACTATCCATCTGTAAAACTTTCTTTTTTGGAGTTAATGGCCAAACGTATTTATAACAAAACCATATCAACCAAACAAATTATTAATCAAAAACCGGAACACCGCATTAAATCATTTTTAGAAAATTATAAAAAACAAAACCAACTCTGCAACGCAGAAAAATCTCCTATTCCATATACCAGACAAGAAATTGCTGATTTTACCGGTTTACGAGTAGAAACTGTAATTCGTACACTTTCTGAAATGAATAAAGCGAATAAAGTAATTATTGACAAGCATAAATTATATTTTTAATGAAAAAATTATCGATTAAAAATTGGATAAAAATATCACTTTTCAGTTTATTTATTGTTGCTTTTTTGGGCGTTTTAATGCGGTATAAAATTGCTTTTGAATTGCCCTATTTAGCTCAAAAAAATATCCAACATGCTCATTCACATTTTGCTTTTGCCGGTTGGGTCACGCAATTGTTGATGGTGTTAATGGTTCGTTATTTATCCTTTTATACTTCTGAATCAAAAATTTCAAAATACAATACACTTTTTTGGATCAATATTATTGGAGCATACATTATGCTGATTAGTTTTATAATCCAAGGTTATGGATTTATTTCTATCCTATTTTCAACAATCAGTATTTTTGTATTTGTTTGGTTTGCTATTTGGTTTTACAAAGATTCTAAAGAAATTCCCTCCCATTCATTAAGTAAAAATTGGTTTTTAGTTTCTTTACTTTTTGGCGTAATCTCATCAATTGGTACGTTTGTTTTGGCTTATATGATGGCAACGAAACATGTACCACAAGATTTATATTTATCCTCTGTTTATTTCTATTTGCATTTTCAATACAACGGTTGGTTTTGGTTTGCTTGCACCGGATTATTTGTAAGCTTACTCCAACCTAATTTGACAAATACTCGCGAAAATAAAACGGTATTTCAACTATTTGCCTGGAGTTGTCTTCCAGCCTATTTGCTATCGGTTTTATGGTTAAAATTACCCGTTTGGGTTTATGCACTTGCGGTAATTTCGGCCATTGTTCAAGTATTTGCTTGGTTTAAATTACTTAAATTTTCCCTTTCTATTTTTAAAGTAAATCCACGAATATCAGCATTTTTAAAAATTCTTTTTAAGGGAATTGCTTTCTGTGTAACGCTTAAATTACTTTTGCAATTCGGTTCTGTATTTCCTGCTGTGAGTAAATTAGCTTTTGGATTCAGACCTATTGTTATCGCTTACCTTCATTTGGTTTTATTGGCAATTATCAGTGGGTTTTTGTTGGTCTATTTATATACCAACGAATTGGTTAATCGATCTTCAAAAACAGTACTTTTTTTAGTGATTTTCATTGTAGGGATCTTTTTAAACGAAATGCTTTTGGCTCTTCAAGGTATATTTTCATTTGAATATATTTTGATACCCTATGCCAACGAAATGCTTTTTATAGTAGCACTTATTCTCTTAATAGGCATTTCAGGAATCGTATTTTTTAATCAAAAAAAAGTCTAAAAAAATATATTCTTATGATTTCGCTCATAAAATAGATTTGTTAAATACTTGAACTTTGAATCAGAAATTTTAAACTATCCTAATCATGAAAAAAACAATTCAACTTCTCGTTTTAGCCGGTTCACTACTGGTGTTAAGTTGCAAGCAAAACAATGAAACTCCGCAAGCTGCCACTCCCGAAAATGGTGTGGATTTAAGTGTTGGACAAGAAGGAGTTGTAGATGAATCGTCTAATCCGAATATTGTTCAAGTGGCTTCCGGCAGTAAAGATCATACCACGTTAGTTGCCGCTGTTAAAGCTGCAGGATTGGTAACCTCTTTAAGCAATGCAGGACCTTTTACTGTCTTTGCTCCTACCAATGCCGCTTTTGACAAACTTCCTGCAGGAACTGTAGATGACTTATTAAAACCGGAGAAAAAAGGAGATTTAGAAAATGTGTTAGGGTATCATACCTATGTAGGTTCATTAAAAACAGAATACATGCAAAATGGCCAAGAATTTGATATGGTTTATGGAGGCAAAGTTAAAATCACAAAAGAGGGTGATAAAACGTTTGTAAATGGTTCTGAAATTGTGGCGAGTATTCCAACTTCTAATGGAATTATTCATGTAATTGGCGATGTATTATTACCTAAATAAATTTGGTTTTTCTTCTTACTATAATTTTTAATTCAGAAAAAAAGCGTGAATGGTCGTATTCACGCTTTTTTTTATAAATACCAATTATAGTTTTGTTAAATATGAATGTACATGATTAAAATCATATTTTGCTCTTATTACAAAAAGCATCTTTGTGACTTTATATCATAAATATCATTTAATGAAAACCCAACTTCCTACTCATACGTTTCATATTCCTGTAATGGGATTGGCATTTACTATTGACAGTCCCATTCGAGTGGCTCACTATGGTATCGATTCAGTTATTTCCATAGCAGACGACGAATTAATTGAAAAAATGAATGCATTTTATGCTGAAAAATTTCAAATTCCCTATCAGGAAATAACAAAAAAAATAAATGATTATCGTGCTAAAAGAATCACCTCCTATTTGAATTTGGTGGACAAGGTTGTGAAAGAAAAATTTGAATTATACAAAACAGAATTAGCCCACAGCAAAACCAGTTTAGAACATTTCATCGCAATGTTGCCAACAAAATCTGAATTAAAAACCAAATTAGATATTTTTTTATCCGAAGGGATTTCCTGTCCATCTCAGCTCAAAACCTTTTTGGAGAAAAATTTATTTCCGGGAAGTATTGACGTCAATATCATGACTAAACTCGATAAAGATAATTTTGATGGAAATGAACAATTGCCTGTCGAATTTAATGATGCACATGCGGCTTTGCGTGGATTTGTAAATTCTACAGTAGAATCTTCACTGGTTTTATCGGCAGGTATGAATCCGCGATTGTTCACTTATATGGAACAATTTGACGTTTTCTATCCAACAGCTGATGGTTTCCTAAAAAAGAAAATTATTTTAAAAGTAAGTGACTATCGTTCGGCTTTAATCCAAGGAAGTATATTTGCTAAAAAAGGAATTTGGGTTTCAGAATATCGAATAGAATCCGGCTTGAATTGTGGCGGACACGCTTTTGCTACTGATGGTTTATTGCTTGGTCCTATTTTGGAAGAATTCAAACAAAAAAAATCTGAGTTAATTCAATCTACCACAGATTTGCTAAACAAAGCTCTTTTAGCTAAAGAAAAAGTAGTTCCCTCGCAACACTTACCCTTAAAAATCACAGTTCAAGGTGGTGTTGGAACGGCTGATGAACATCAATTTTTGTTAGATTATTACCAAGTAGATTCTGTTGGCTGGGGTTCCCCTTTTTTATTGGTTCCGGAGGCTACTTCTGTCGATCAGGAAACACGCGATTTGTTAGCAAAAGCAAAAGAAGACGATTTCTATTTAAGTAAAATTTCGCCTCTTGGTGTGCCTTTTAACACCATCAAAGGAACTACGAATGACTTTTATAAAAATCAACGAATTGAAGCGGAAAAAGCAGGAAGTTCATGTCCTAAAAAGTTTTTAGCCTTAAGTAAAGAATATGATCCTACCGGAAGTTGTACCGCTTCTAAAAAATACCAAGACATCAAATTAGATTTGTTGAATGCACGTAAAAATGAAATTTCTGCAAAGCAATTTCATCAAGAATTCAATCAAATTACTGAAAAATCATGTTTATGTGTCGGTTTAGCTAATTCTAGTTACATTGAAATGGGTATTCCTATCAAAGGTCAGTCGCAAGGAGTTGTTATTTGTCCCGGCCCTAATTTAGCCTATTTCAGCAAAGAAGTATCCCTTTTCGATATGGTACAACATATTTATGGAATAACAAGCGACTTGGTTCCTACAAACCGTCCACACTTTTTTATCAAAGAATTGTCTTTATATATCGATTACTTTAAAAAAGAAATTGATGTTTTTGAAGAAGCAACTTCGCAACAACTGAAAAAAGTAAATCAATTTAAGTCCAACCTATTAGAAGGCATTACTTATTATAAAATTCTATTTGAAAAATCACACTATTTTACAGATTTAAAAAGTAAAATTTTCCATGAACTGAATCAGTTTGAATTAGAGTTAAAAAAGGAAAA